>NZ_SSMG01000236.1 GCF_009873615.1 Photobacterium lucens | reverse complement strand
CAAAGATACTGAACAATTTTTTAACGTAGAAAAGAAGTGTTATAAATAAATACTATCAGCGCATAAATTATCAGTATCGATCATGTTAAAGATAAGAAATAGTTATGACTGCATACCGAGTAATGTCACAGCTTTCATCAAATAAGTACCTAGTGGCAGTGTCTAATGTCTTCATTATGGCACTGCCGTTAGCGTTGATTTCTACATTCTGTGAACTGATTGCTCTGCTTACAGATCATTATGAGTATGAATCACTGAGTGGCACCATTCGATATGTGGGCGAAGCCACTGGGTTAATGTTTCCAATCTTATTGAATTTCTATCTTGTTACCTATTTGTCTTCAGTCAAACGGATACCTAAAGGGCTCTCAATCGCCAGTGCACTGACAGTGTATTTTGTTGTGTCATATCAGTGGGGCTTTATTTCCGCCATTATGCCGTTGCCTAACAGTTTCCCTTTATCATTATTAACGGCCTATATTACTTGTGATCTCATTTATCGCTTAAAACAGTTTCGTATTTTTAGGGGCAGTGAACGAGATTCTGTTATTGATAGCTCTGTAAATATGTTAGCAGGAGCGGTGGTTTCGATTGGCTCGGTGATCTTAGCAAGTCACGCTTTGTATCTGGTTTACAATACAATATCGCTACCTTTCAATATCATCCCATCGTTAGATCCAACCTCATTTGTTGATGGTTTTATTTATGAAGTATTACGTGGACTATTTTGGTCGGTAGGGATCAATGGTCATAATGTTTTACATATGTATAAAGCTGAATTGTACGATATCACAATGATGAACATTTCGGCTTGGCATAACTTTGGTGTTGATCTCAATATCATCAGTACTAACTTTTATGACTTTTTCACCGGTATTGGCGGCAGTGGTAATTTGCTCAGTCTGGTGATTTGTATGCTGTTATTTGCCAAAAGTGATGGTTATAAAGTGTTGGCGAAAGCATCATTGATCTTGTGCATTTTTAACGTTAATGAGCCTGTATTGTATGGTGTGCCAGTTATTTTTAACCCCATTATGATCATTCCTTTCCTTGTGGCACCTGCAATTGGCTTTGTTGTTGCTTATGGCGCCATGTATTTCGGCATTGTGCCGCCATTAAGCGAAATTCAAAGTTGGTTAATGCCACCGATATTGAGTGGTTATATGGCAACCGGTGGGGCAATATCAGGAGCTGTTTTACAAATCGTGATCATTGCGATTGGCGTGGCTGTTTACTATCCATTCTTTAAAGTGATGGATAAGCGCAATTTAGGTATTGGTGTATCGGATGTGTTTTCAAACCGTTTATTCACCAGTGATGAAATTGAAGTGAAAACCCGATTAACGAGCTTTATTCCGTCATTGCATCAAAATCTAAAAGCGCAAAAAGAAATAGAGCGGTTACAGGCAGAAGGGGAATTTTTGCTCTATTTCCAGCCACAGGTTGATGTAAAAACAAATAAAGTGATCAGCTTTGAAACACTCATCCGTTATCAGGATAACGAAGGTAAAATTTTACCGCCGACCTTTCTTGCTGCATTTAATCAGTTAGGACTTATGCCTGATTTGGATTTTTGGGTGTTTGATAAAGCATTGCGAGCTGGAGAGCGTTTTGCACAGGTGAATGAGAACGTAAAATTATCCATTAATATTTCACCTGATACGGTGCTATCGAAAAACTTTGTATCAAAGATCAAAGCGCACATTGAAGAAAGTACCTTGTCGTTTTCACAAATTGAGATCGAAATTACAGAAGAGTTACTGGTGCAGAATGAAGTTGATGTCGCTCGTGTGATTGATCAACTGCATGATTTGGGAATAGCGGTTGCATTGGATGATTTTGGTACTGGTTACTCATCGTTGGCGTATTTATCACGTTTTGATTTCGATAAGGTGAAAATTGACCGTACACTCGTCTTAAACTTAGATACACAACGTGGCCGTGACTTATTTAGCCTTGCTGTACAGCTTGGTAAGATCAGTAATGCTGAGATTGTGGTCGAAGGGGTAGAAGAGTTTAAAGAAGTGGAATTTGTCGCTTCAGTCGGTGTGCGTTATATCCAAGGTTATTACTATTATCGTCCAATGTCGCAACAAGATATTTTCGCACAGAATCTATTGAAAGACTTTGGCTCAGAGCAAGATGAAAGTAAGGGCATTCAGGCCGCTGTTATGGATAGTGCTTAAGGCTTGTTTGAAGATTAACTTGCTTAAAGAAACATTAATCAGGCCAGATAAAGTGTTAATACTTCCATATTGATGGGATATACGGTAAATTTCGTGTCCATTTTCATGCTCTACTGGGGACGTTATGTCACGCACAATTATCTATACCTACAAGAAAGAAGAGAAAGAGATCATTTTCTCTTTTGATCAATTCCGTAATATCCATGAAGCGGTTGCAGCGGCAGAAGGTATCGACTTAACGTCATTTTTAAAAATGGAACAGCAAGTAGAGGCGGTTTCTAACTCAAGTAAAGCTGCACGTGATTTCCGTGATAGCCACTTCCGTAAGCTAGGTTTTGGTAAAATTGCGTTAGCGAAGAAAGAAAACCGTGGCGTTGGTCAAAAGTAATTGAACCAAACCTGATAGAAAAGCTGGCTTTTAACGCCAGCTTTTTTGATCTTATAACTCGTTATATTTTTTCGCTGAGCCATAGCACTTATCAACGGGGTATTTTTCGTTATTTTTGGCTAGTTTTCGCTGGCAGGCATCTGAAATATCGATATCGCATTTATCAGCTAACCTAACGAGATACATCATTACATCTGCAATCTCTTCTTCTAGTTGTTGTTTCTTTTCTACCGAAAGCTTCTCGCTTTGCTCTGGTGTTAGCCATTGGAATATTTCAGTGATTTCTGCCACTTCGCCACTCAGTGCCATTGAAAGGTTTTTAGGCGTATGGAATTGATCCCAGTTTCGCTGCTCTGCAAAGGTGCGTAGCTGTTGTTTTAAATGTAGAAGGTCTGAATTGTTAGACATAATGCGTTACTGGTTGAGAGTTTTAATGCAGGATAAACAAAAACACCGCGCTAAGCACGGTGTTTAATGATGTATATATTAGTGAGGAAGTGCGATTTTCTTCTTTCTGTGGAACAGGCTCGGCAATGCTTCAAGGGTACACAGGATCAAGCCAAACCAAATTAAACCAAAGCTTACTGCTTTTGTTTGATCAAACACTTCACCAAACAAGAAAACCGCCAGTAAGAACTGTAAGCTTGGCTCTATGTACTGCATTAAGCCAACCATGGTTAAGCTAGTGCGGTTTAACGCTAGTGCAAAGAAGATTAATGGTGCAACAGTAACAGGTGCTGAACCGACATAAAGTAAGAATGTCGTTGCGCCTGACGTTAACGATACACTGTCACCTGATAGATATAACCAGATCATGTAGATGACAGCAAAAGGTGTTAATACTGCCGCTTCAATCGTCACAGAGGTTAATGCATCATACTTGATGTATTTCTTTGTTAAGCCATAAATGGCAAAGAAACTACCCATGATCAGTGATAACCAAGGTAATTCACCGTATTGCCATACCTGATAGCCAATACCTAAAATGGCAAGAACAACGGCAGCAATTTGCGCTTTACTGAGTTTCTCGCTTAAAAAGAACAGACCTAATGCAATCGCAAATAAAGGGTTGATGAAATAGCCCAGACTTGCCGCTAACACTTCGCCATGGGTGATAGCCCACGTAAACGCATACCAAGACACACTCATAATGCAGCCAGCAATAAAGCACATAAACAGTGATTTCTTATCTGCCAGTAGCGTGCTGATTGTAGGTAACGGGCGTTTTAGTAATAACATGACCAATAACATAACGGGCACTGAGAAAATAATTCTAAGTGCTAATAGTTCATTGGTATTTGCTTGTGGCAGGAACTGATAGTACAGAGGGAGAATACCCCAAAGCACAAAAGAAAACGCCGCCAGCATATTTCCAGCACGACGAGATTGCATTTATCTACCTAAAGTGAAATGTAAATATTTGAAATAGAATTTGTTGGCAAGAGTTTGCCATGTCGGCTAAGTTAGAGAGAACTAGTCGATAATCGCGCTATTTTGGCACTGAATGGTGATAAGTCAATAGCAACCTATCTCTATATAGCATAAAATTATAAACAATATTTAATCACTGTTTATTCGGTTTTTTGTTAAACTTCCTAAATTAGGTTGTGGTGGTGCAAATGGCCGCTATGGCTCACTTTTAGGGCTTATAATTGAGAGAAAATGATGACTAAATTAACGTCAGATATCCAAGCTAACAAGCTAATGTTTGTTGAAGAAACACAAAATACACGTATTGTTTGGAGCCTTCGCAACGAAGAGGGTGATTGGCTATCTGTTGCTTCATCTGAATTTGAAGATTCTGAAGTAATGCCTTTCTGGTCAAATGAAGCAGATGCGAAAGCTCAATGTGCTGATGAGTGGGCTGAGTTCCAACCAAGCGAACTGCCTTTAGATATCTTCTTAGAAGACTGGATGATCACTTTAGCTGAAGATGGTGTTCTTGTTGGTCTTAACTGGAACCAAGATCTTGAAGGTGTTGAGCTAGAGCCTAGCGACGTTGCTAAGCTTTACATCTAAGCCAGTAAAGTTCTAAAAAATCGCCCCTCATTATTTTTTGCATATACAGCAAACGATGTGAGGGGCGATGTTTTTTAAGCTTCGTTGTGATGGCTGTTATCCATATCAACCGTATTTTTACGTTCAGTTAGTTCGTTATCTAATTGCGCGATTTTATCTGCCATTAATTGATGGCATTGTTCAGCCAATTCTCTTGCTTGTACAGCTTTCATACCAGTTGTTTGAATCGGTGCTAACATTTCCGCAATTACCGTTCCGTTATCCCATTTGTTTAAATCAATCTTATTGTGCGTTGTGCTGATAACAACGGGAATAATGGGCACGCCAGCTTCAATTGCCATTCTAAAAGCTCCTGTCTTAAATGGCAGTAATCCACGCCCTTTACTGCGTGTGCCTTCAGGATAAACCCAAACAGATAAGTTACGCCTATGAATGGCATCCGCGACTTGTTGAATGGTATTACGGGCTTTAGATTTGTTTTCTCTATCAATTAAAATATTACCAGTGATCCAATAGAGCTGACCAAAGAAAGGGATCCAAACCAGACTCTTTTTACCTAAAGAAACGGTTCTTGGACGTAGCATACCGGGCGTAGTAACGAAATCGAAAACACTTTGGTGGTTGGAGATATAAACCGCGTTAGGAATGCCTTGGCATTGTTCTAAACCGCGTTGCTCCACTTTAACACCTGCAATTTTTTGCAGTTGGTTAAACCAGCGACAAAAAGTGTAAACGTGCTTAGGGGCTCGTGGTCGATTTATTAGGCAATAAATAAG
The DNA here is from genome assembly GCF_009873615.1 of Photobacterium lucens. Classification (GTDB taxonomy): domain Bacteria; phylum Pseudomonadota; class Gammaproteobacteria; order Enterobacterales; family Vibrionaceae; genus Photobacterium; species Photobacterium lucens. The sequence goes on along the minus strand of NZ_SSMG01000236.1, from coordinate 1,769 downwards.
CGCGCACAGGGTGGTCAGTATAATAAATAGAGTGGCAATTAAAATCCGTATAAAAGACAGCACATAAACTCCTTATGCCATTTATTTTAAACTTACAACAGGTTAGCTCAAACCTAGCTGAAATGCTAACTGTGACAACATTGTAATATTAGCAAGTAAAGATATATGCCTTTAAGCTATTAATTTGTAATTAAAATACGCTATGGAAAAGAGTTGATTATTTGTTAATAGTTTTAACAATTACATTTTCAGTTTGTACGTGAAGAAAATCGCATATGTATTTATAGATAAGTAAATTACTGGATATTGGGTCAAAATAGGGTAAAAATCGAGAGCAGATAACATTACATTTTATAGTGTAGTGTATCTCTTCTGTTGTATGGAATTTCGGGCTTACGTTGATTGTAAGCCTTTTTTTTATCATTAGTTAATGAAGCAACTTGACCATATTGTAGCGTTCAAATTCAATATTGTTACGCAGTGCAATTTCTGTATCGATAAGCTCAAATCCAAGTTGTTCAAATAATGGCTTAGACAACTTACTTGCAGTGACACTAATCGTACTTTGATGGCTATTTATTGCGATTTTCTCTAGTTTTTTATAAATAGCTGTGCCAATGCCTTGGCGAGAATGTTGCGGTGAAATATAAAGCAAAGAAAGGTAATTATTTGGGTGAAGTTGACCAAAGCCAACAGCTTTATTATTGCCATCTATGGCGATAAGCACATTACCTTGTAGCAATAACTCTGAAAATGCAGCGGAATTTTGCATTGGATAATTTGCCCACATATCAATCTGATCTGAGTTATAAAAAGGGGGCGCGAGTTCAGTTACTGCATTGTAATAGAGTTGTGCTAATTGGTCTTGATATGCATTTTTATAATAAATAAATGTAATTGTACTCATATATTTGTCGTTATATTTTTCAGGTTTGGTGTTTAATTTTAAAATAGTGTGAACTGTATTGTCTCTTAGACGTCAAATTTATTCTGATAATGTGCACTTCGTCCCTATTATTGGTATTATTTTAGGACATAATTAATTCAATTATATAAAAGTTAGTATTGCAGGGTAAATTTTGAAGAACGGATTTAAATACAATAAATATGCATTAGTCGCATTGGCATTGATGTCAATGGTGGGGTGTTCTTCGACTAACTCTGTAAATGATGAAACGGCATCTAACGCTAAATCTGCAGAAACAAAGACTGTAGGTAAGGAAATCGCGTTCAGCAATAGCATGTTAAAAGATGATATTCCTGAGAAATTAAAAAAGAATTCATCCATTGATACAGGTATGTTTGATGGTGTTTACCACACGTGGAAGGGCACACCGTACCGCTTAGGGGGTACAACAAAGAAAGGGATTGATTGTTCGGCGTTTGTACAAGTAGGCTATTCGAAGGTATATCAAATGATGTTACCACGAACAACGTTAGAGCTTGTAAAAGAGGGGCGAAAAGTTTCTCGTAATAATGCTAAAGAAGGAGACTTGGTCTTTTTCCGTACCGGTCGCAATACCCGTCACGTCGGTATTTATTTAGGTAATTCAGAATTCTTGCACGCCTCTCAGTCAAAAGGGGTGATGATTTCACGATTAGATAATCCTTATTGGAAACGACACTTTTGGCAAATACGACGTATGCCTAAATCGTGATATTAGTAATATAAGAAAGCCCAGCTATTTAGCTTAATGCCGATCGTTTAAGGTACTTGAACGATCCTAAGATTGCGTGATAATCCCTACCAACTTTTGTTGGTAGGGATT
>NZ_SSMG01000235.1 GCF_009873615.1 Photobacterium lucens | reverse complement strand
TTCTTTACAAATTGCGCAGTGATCATCATGTCACCCGCGCCATCCACTTTACAATCTAATTGGTGATCTTTACCTTCAACAATACGTTTAATAACAGCTTTGGTACCAATTTTTAGTACTAATGAACTGCCTTTCACTTTAAGATCTTTAATAAAGGTTACTTTATCGCCTTCTTGCAATAAGGTGCCATTCACATCCTTCATTACAATGGTTTCTTCTGCTGCAACTTCAGCAGGATTCCATTCATGAGCACATTCAGGACACACAAGGTTCGCTTGATCTTGGTAAACATATTCAGACTGACAATTTGGGCATGGTGGTAAAGACATAAATAACGCTTCTTTGATAAATGTAATAATGTTGTGCGCTATGTTAATAGCTCTATTTAATCACTTCAACACCGTCATCTGCTTCATAATCATCAAGATATGGGTTAGCACTGATATCCAATTTTGTCAGTGTATTATCTGTTGCCCACAATGCGCGTAATTTCGGGTTTTTACTCACATCAATAGACGTCAGTTTATTATCAGTTAACCTTAATTTTTCTAACGCTGCATTATGAGTAACATCTAACTCAACCATTTGGTTGTACATTAGTGATAAGCTTTTGAGTTTGCTGTTTTTACTCACATTAACAGTCGTAAGTTGGTTTTCACTTAATCCTGCCTGCACTAAGTTAGGATTCTGACTAAAATCAAGCGTTGTAAATTGGTTGCGCTCCGCCAATAGATATTTTAATTGCGGATTTTTGGATAAATCTAACGTAGTGAGTTTATTTGCTACAACCGCTAAATCTGTAAGCTTAGGATTATGGCTTAAATCAATGTCAGTTAATTGATTAAAGCTAACCCCTAGTTCTTTTAATTGAGGATTTTTACTTACATCAATCTTCTCGATCTTCGATTTAGTAATAAAGACGCTTTCTAGTTCTGGATTATGGCTTAAATCTACCTGTTTTAGATCAGGACCAGAGATCTGTAACTCTTTTAACGCAGGGAAGTATGCTAATTCATCAATATTATTAATAGCGAACTGGCTACAAGATAGCTTTGTTATTACAGCAGGATCTTCGATTTGTTGTGCAAGCACACATTGTTTAAAGTTTTCATCTTTAAAGGGGATCTCACTTACCTTGTTAAAATCGGTCGCAGCTACCTGACCAGATACCATTAACGCCAATGCAGTAAGTGTGAATGTCTTTAGTGGATCCATTGCTGAATTTACTCCCTATTTCTTGGATACTCATTCTTAATACGTTATTCCAAGGAGGAATAACGCGCTAAGAATCCTAGTATCGAATTTAAAATGAGAGAAATCTTAATTACAAAAATTTGCACCGGATCAAATAAATACCGTTAATAGCATCCGTTGACTTATATTGAAAAACAAAAAGCCTATTGTTTCGGTTAATTTGAAAACAATAGGCTTCAGACATGATATAGGATTAGCGTTATGATATTCGGTTTATGCCGTCCACGCTTTTAAAATAATGCGCTCATCGCCATCACGACGTACCCAGCCATCTTTTTCCATCCTGTTTGCTAATGGAATAGAGTATTTACGACTCAACTCGGTGCGATCTTTAATATCACCCATAGAGATACGATCTTGCGGTTGATGATCGGCAATCACAGCTTTGACTAAATCAAGATACAATCCCATATCAAAGTAAATTGTGTCATCTAATGCGGTAATGTATTTTTGATGGCTTAACTGACGCAACCACTTTTTACCACCAGCCACGGTAACTTTATTCAGCTCAAGCCCTGCTTTACCAAAACTGCGGATCTGCTGCAAAATCTCTTGTGCCACAGCAGGGAGATCATCTTCATTATCCCCCTGACCTAAACACCATTTGCCATAGCTAATATGCACTTTTTCTTGCTGTTTAAGCTGTTGCATTAGTGTGTCAATCACCGCGTCATTAACACGTAAACGGGTAGCAAGCTCTGCTGACGCCATTGAAATACCAGCCGCTAACAACGCATCAATCTGCTGATAAGTCTCAATTAACCATTGATTATCAAAACAATACGGTGCGATGTAGGTTTGATCTGCCGCAGGCGTAAAATCAACATCTGTCGTTTCAAAATAACCTTGCAGCGCAAGTAACATCTCACGCTGAGATTCTGGTATTAAATATTCAGGTAAATTATCTAGCGCTTGGTACAAACGACGCTTTTGATAGCCCATCACAGGCTCAAACCAGACGATCTCAGCGCCATGTTGCAACCCGCAACCTCCTTTTTGGATCATCGCTAAACGTTGACCAAAAATCAGCGGTAATGGTTTATCAAACACTAGTCGGGCTAATTTTGTATTTGGAATGTAGCTCAAGCGTGCTGCACCATGCCAAGTCCCCATTGCGACTTCTACATGGCGTTGCTTGCGCTGTTTTAAGTTATCAGCGGTTTTATTTAAGCGAACAATACACATTTCTCGCATCGACGCTGTCATGTGTGTAGAAGTTAGCACATGCCCACGCCCCACATCTTTTCGGCTGATCCCTTTTACATTCACTGCCACACGACATGTTGCAGAAACACTTTGATGCTGCTGATGATAAGCCTGAAGTGAGCGAACGGTACCCAAAATATTAGCAGGATAGCAACACACCTTATCACCGATGCTTAATGTGCCTTGCGCCAAGGTGCCCGTTAATACGGTACCAATACCATTCACAACAAATGCACGGTCGATATACATTAATGGCTCAGCCGGTTTTACTTCAGTGTCTCCCTGAGTATTCACTAACGCTTGTTTACGACAAATATTGGCTTTCACGGTTTCAATAAGTAGTGAACGTAGCGCAGGGATATTGTCGTTCTTAAGCGCTGACACGCTAACGATTTCAGGTAATAGCCCTGTCATTTCCAGCACGTTATCTAACGCTTGCTCTTCAATCTCCGCTAACTGCTCTGGCGTGGCTTTATCGCGTTTGTTAATACAAACCACAATGTCTTCAATTCCCATTGCATGAGCAACTTGTAAGTGGGAGGTCGTCATGGGCATCCAACCTTCATCAGCGGCAATAACCAACAACAACACATTTAGATGCCATACCCCAGCAACCATGTTTCTTAGGTAACGTTCATGGCCCGGCACATCAACCACGCCAATGGTATTACCGGCATCATCTTTAAAATGGGCAAAACCAAGATCTTGCGTCATGCCTAATGCTTGTTCATGAGGACGAGCCGTGATTATGCCCGTTAATGCTTCAATCAGTGCGGTTTTACCGTGATCAACATGTCCTGCTAAACCAATAACCGCTTGATATTTTTCTAAATGTTGAGGCTGTAACGCCATTGAACTGCCTTTATTGAAGTAAATAATCATTTTTAATAGTAATGATATAAGTACTTAATATTTAAACTTTTGACTAAATACGTTTAAATATTAAACACTGAAGATAGATTTATATCATTA
>NZ_SSMG01000234.1 GCF_009873615.1 Photobacterium lucens | reverse complement strand
GTTCTATTGTATGATAAAAATCAATATTCTCATCACTTTTACTAATAATAGCTTCAGATCTCCAAACTTTTGGAGAAGCCTGACTGTATATTATTGAACATAAAAAAAATAATATTGTTATTATCAATAAAATATGCTTACCTTCCCATAAAGGTTTTAACAAAGAATATAAGGCGTTATTCTTGTTAAGTAACTCTACCATAGTCTTATTCTCTAATAATAAACATGCTACCGCCCTTGGGATATGCTATACACCCACAAAGCACTAATTCTAATTTTGAATCTTACTCATAAAACCATACTAACGCATGCTTTTATGCCATTAATTTATCACTATATTGCAGCACTAACTGCCAATCACTTGGGCTAAGTTCGCTTTTAGCATCAGTGATGCTTTGCTCTACTTTTTCCTTCATTACTGATAGTTGTGATTCATTTTGAGATTCACACTCAGCAGCCGCTAATGAAATATGTCCACGCAAATAACCACCAGCAAACAACTCATCATCCGTTGCAGTGTCTATTCCATCATCGATAAGCTGTAGCAGCTTTTCTTCGTATTCTTGAATTGTCATTTCCTATCCTATACACAACACATTTCATTATATCGAACGGGTTGTATGAAATCCTGCTCTGTTAACTTTTTGATACCATAAAAGGCTCGGAACACATCAGACAGCATTTTTGCTCGCTCTGGAATTCCGTATTCCAAATAGGTTAGCACTTGTTCACGTATTTTTAACGTGAACGCTACCCTATCAGGCTCACAGTCACCACTCAAGTTGTCACAACTTACCTGGAATTTAAATCCACAACTTGCTGATAAAATCCACTCAACAGCCTGTGGTTTAATCTCTACTTTCTCGAACTCTGCCTGAACCGCTTCAGAGCGACCATCAGGTTCGTACCAATAACCGTAATCTTCTAATTTACGGCGCTCAACGCCAGCGATACACCAGTGTGCTAATTCATGCATTGCCGATGCAAAGTAGCCACGAGCAAAAATTATTTGATTGCGCTCTCGCTCACTAGAAGCTGGTAAGTAAATTGGTTCGTCGCCTCCAAGAAGTAATTCTGTATTGAGACTCTCTAAAAATAACCTATTGAAAATAACGATTAAATCGTTGTAATCATGTCTCATACTAATGATAACTTCTTAAATACATAACTTATCGATTATACAATGTGGCACATCTAAGTGCGAATTTTCTTACGGCTTCAGACCATGACTAACGTCATATTATTGTCATTTTACAAAATAAATCTAAATTTTGTTGTTTTTTCAACCAGAGAACGTACAACAAACAGAATAAGAATCTAAGCACATATTATTAAATGGAAATATTCTTAACATTCTAAGATGAATTAAATTCATGCCAATAATTTTTCTTTTCATTAGAACAAGATGGAGTTCACAAATACAATCGCCTTAATCTTCATTAAGGATATCTTTACCATGCTGCTTTCAGTTTTATACATTATTGGCATTACAGCAGAAGCCATGACCGGCGCATTAGCGGCAGGTAAACGCCATATGGATTGGTTTGGGGTCATGTTAGTGGCAAGTGCTACCGCTATTGGTGGCGGTACAGTGCGTGACATATTACTCGGTCACTATCCGCTAGGCTGGGTTGCTCACCCACAATACTTAGTGATCACATGTGTTGCCGGGATCTTAACGACCTATTTCGCACGTTGGGTGGTTCGTTTTCATAAAGTGTTTATCTTGCTCGATGCTATAGGCTTAATCGTTTTTAGCATTATTGGATGTCAAGTTGCGATGACAATGGGACTTTCACCCATTATCTGTGTTGTTGCGGCGGTAGTGACAGGGGTATTTGGTGGTTTGCTACGTGATATGATCACCCGTCGTAAGCCGATGGTGCTTCATAAAGAGCTTTATGCGTCAGTCGCATTTATTGCAGGTATCATGTACTACACCATGTCGTATTTAGGTATACATCCTGATATCACCACATTGATTACTCTCATTACTGGTTTCAGCCTACGTATGGCTGCAGTGTATTTTAGCTGGAGTTTACCCGTATTTGAGTTTGAAGAAGAAGTCGCTCATTAAGCTTATTTTCTAATAAAGAGATAAAACAAAGCCACGCTGAACTCATTCAAGCGTGGCTTATTTATAGATATCTTTTTAATTAGATCTTAGGTGTATCTGTAACCACATCTGCGTTTTGGCCACGATGACGTAACAGATGATCCATTAAAGTAATCGCTAACATCGCTTCAGCAATAGGTACTGCACGAATACCAACACATGGATCGTGGCGACCTTTAGTGACAACTTCAGCAGTTTCACCAAATTTATTAATGGTCTCACCCGGAACCGTAATGCTTGAGGTTGGCTTAAGCGCAATATGTGCCACAACATCTTGACCAGACGAAATACCACCTAAAATGCCACCAGCGTGATTGGTTTTAAAACCTTCCGGTGTCATCGCATCACGGTGTTCACTTCCACGTTGTTCGACTACATCAAAACCATCACCGATCTCAACACCTTTTACCGCATTGATACTCATTAGTGAATGTGCAATATCGGCATCTAAGCGATCAAAAACGGGCTCACCTAAACCAACAGGGACGTTTTGCGCAACCACGGTAATCTTTGCACCGATTGAGTCGCCTTCTTTTTTCAACTTACGGATCAACTCATCGTAAGCTTCAACTTTATCAACATCAGGGCAGAAAAAGGCGTTTTGCTCGATTTGCTCCCAATCGACCTTATCAATTTTCACATCACCCATTTGTGATAGGTAAGCACGCACTTCAATGCCATGAACTTGTTTTAAGTATTTCTTTGCTACAGCGCCAGCTGCAACACGCATTGCTGTTTCACGGGCAGATGAACGACCACCGCCACGGTAATCACGTACACCATATTTTTGATGGTAAGTGTAGTCAGCATGACCGGGACGAAATAGTTCTTGAATATTGGAGTAATCTTTCGAGCGCTGATCGGTATTTTCAATCAATAAACCGATAGAGGTCCCCGTTGTTACGCCTTCAAATACACCAGAAAGAATTTTCACTTCATCGGGTTCACGACGTTGCGTAGTATATTTTGACGTTCCTGGACGACGACGATCCAAATCATGCTGCATATCAACTTCAGTTAATGCGAGTCCCGGTGGGCAGCCATCAATGATACAGCCCAACGCCAAGCCATGGCTTTCGCCAAATGTGGTGACGCGAAATAGTTGTCCTAATGTATTTCCTGCCATTCTTAAATCCTTTTCACCATTAACGTAACTATAAGCTGATACTAATACAGATTACATAATCACTAAGGTTTAATCAATTTTTGACCGTACCTCATCATTGGATATTCAATATATTTTGATGAAAATGCTGAAAATAAAAGTACAATAATAAAAACAATCGGTGATAGCATCATATATTGGTTAAAAGAAATATCCTCACATATTGTTGGAAATATTATTGAAAATAAAAAATATAAAATAATACCATGTGTTATATATATGCTATATGATATTCTACCTAAATAATTTAGTCCTGCATTTTTCAGAAGACCAAAAAAGTCACATCCTTTAATCAACATAAAGAAAACAAGCCCTATTATAATGCTTTGTTCAAATCCAAATGCCGTGTTAAAATAATAATTAACAAAACAAAGCAAAAGGATTATAATAAAGCTATACAATGTATTTCTA
>NZ_SSMG01000025.1 GCF_009873615.1 Photobacterium lucens | reverse complement strand
TGTTTTGAAAAGTATTTAATTCTGTGCTTTATATTTATTTTTTATAAAACTCAATTGGTTATTGTGTTTTTAAGCGTTGGGCTTCTAAAGTTGTAAATAGGCTGCATTTTCATCAATTATCAAAAAAATAAAATTAATAATAAGAAAAGGAAATACTAGGTAGGGGATTAGGAAGGGTACAATATAAAAACACTTTTATTGTGGTTTAACCTTAGTTTAATGCATGTATTGCAAGTGTTTACAATGACATAGTGAATATAAGCGTCGCTTTATAAAGCAGTGTGTTTGTCTGTTGCACTAATTGTTCAATAAATGGTTGCTTGGTCGGTGTTTTGTGACGTTCCTCAATTTTTTCTGGCTTTTTATCAAGTATTAGCGCACAATGCGTCCCCTATTAGTCGAGGCCCGTGCTTGAGGTTGCTGTTGCAGAACCCTTGGTAGCAAAGGGGCCCCGTTTTTAAGTTGATCATATATTGGGATCCCAATGCAAGAAACTGTTACAGAATTTCGCCAACTAGACTTGGCCGACACACTATTATCTGCACTAGACAACATGGGCTTTGTTGCTCCTACGCCTATTCAGGCAGCGTCAATTCCTCTTCTTCTTACAGGTGTTGATGCACTAGGTAAAGCACAAACTGGTACAGGTAAAACAGCAGCTTTCTCACTTCCAGTTCTAAATAAAGTAAACCTATCTCAGCATAAACCTCAAGCAATTGTTATGGCTCCAACACGTGAGCTTGCGATTCAGGTTGCCGCTGAAATGAAAACGCTTGGTCAAAACATCCAAGGTCTTAAAGTTCTTGAGATCTACGGTGGTGCATCAATCGTTGACCAAATGCGCGCACTAAAAAATGGTGCACACATTGTTGTTGGTACTCCTGGTCGTGTTAAAGACCTTATCTCTCGTAAGCAACTTCACCTAGACGAAGTACACACTTTCGTTCTTGATGAAGCTGATGAAATGCTGAAGATGGGCTTCGTTGACGACGTAACTTGGATAATGGAACAAGCACCAGAAAGTGCACAGCGTGTACTATTCTCTGCAACTATGCCTCCAATCGTTAAAGAAATCGTTGACCGCTTCCTACGTAACCCTGAGCGTATTGACGTTGCTGGTGAAAACCGCACTGTTTCTAAAGTTGAGCAGCAGTTCTGGGTTGTTAAAGGCGTAGAGAAAGACGAAGCAATGAGCCGTCTTCTTGAAACTGAAGATACAGATGCTTCAATCGTATTCGTACGTACTCGTCAAGATACTGAGCGCCTAGCTGATTGGCTATGTTCTCGTGGCTTTAAAGCTGCGGCACTTCACGGTGATATTCCTCAGTCTCTACGTGAGCGTACAGTTGATCACATCAAACGTGGCGTGATTGATATCCTAGTTGCAACTGACGTTGTTGCTCGTGGTCTTGATGTGCCACGTATTACACACGTATTTAACTACGATATCCCATTCGATGTTGAATCATACATCCACCGTATCGGTCGTACAGGTCGTGCAGGACGTACAGGTAAAGCGATCCTACTAGTTCGCACTAACCAAATCCGTATGCTACGTACTATTGAGCGTGTAACTAAGTCTCGTATGGAAGAAATCCAACTTCCTCTACGCGATGTGGTTGCAGCAGCTCGTCTAAGCCGTTTAGGTGAAGAGCTACAAGCTCAGAAAGAACAAACTAACGTTGATGCATTCGTTGAACTTGTTGAAAAACTACAAGAGTCAATTGAAGTTGATGCAGCAACACTAGCCGCTATGCTTCTTCAGCGTCAGCAAGGTAACCGTCCTTTATTCTACAAAGGTCCAGATCCAATGATCGCTGCTATTGAGCGTGAAGCACAACGTCGTGAGCGTCGTGGTAACGACCGTGACCGCGGTGAGCGTGGCGATCGTCGTGACCGTGGTGAGCGTCGTTCATTCAACAGCGCTGACTGGGATACTTACCAGTTACAAGTTGGTCGTGAGCAAGGTGTTCAGGTTAAAGATATCGTTGGTGCTATCGCTAACGAGCTTGGCCTAAGCAAAGAGTTCATCGGTGCAATTAAACTAGCTCCAACTCACACGTTTGTTCAACTTCCTAAGAAGATGACTGCAGAAGTTGCAGCACAGCTTAAGAAGCTACGTATTCGTCAAAACGAAGTGAAAGCAGTAGTTGTTGAAGGTGAAGTGCTTCGCGAACACCGTCCTCGTGGTGGTAACCGTGATAACAACCGTGGTGGTTACCGTGGTAACCGCGACAATAACCGCGGTGGTGAGCGTCGTTTCGACCGTAACCGTGGTAATGATAACCGTGGTGGTTACCGTGGTAATCGTGATAGTGCTCCTCGTGGTGACCGTAAGCCTCGCTCAGAAGCATAATCATTGTTGATAAGCTAGAATAAATAAAAGCCGAGTTTTTAACTCGGCTTTTTTG
>NZ_SSMG01000233.1 GCF_009873615.1 Photobacterium lucens | reverse complement strand
TTTACTTCATTGGGTAGGGGAGCGTTCTGTAAGCCGTTGAAGGTGAGTTGTAAAGCTTGCTGGAGGTATCAGAAGTGCGAATGCTGACATGAGTAACGATAAAGGGAGTGAAAAACTCCCTCGCCGGAAGATCAAGGGTTCCTGTCCAACGTTAATCGGGGCAGGGTAAGTCGACCCCTAAGGCGAGGCCGAAAGGCGTAGTCGATGGGAAACGGGTTAATATTCCCGTACTTCTTATAATTGCGATGGAGGGACGGAGAAGGCTAGGTGAGCCTGGCGACGGTTGTCCAGGTCCAAGTATGTAGGCTGATGGTTTAGGCAAATCCGGACCATCTTAAGGCTGAGATACGATGTCGAGTCACTACGGTGATGAAGTCATTGATGCCATGCTTCCGGGAAAAGCTTCTAAGCTTCAGATTATAAGGAATCGTACCCCAAACCGACACA
>NZ_SSMG01000232.1 GCF_009873615.1 Photobacterium lucens | reverse complement strand
CCTTCTAACAAAGAGGGATATCGCCGCTTTTGTTATTTCAAAATCACTGCAATCGTTGCGGTGTTTTGTTTAAGCGATTATGAGCTTTGCAGCTTCGCTTTTGTTTGTTTTCTTTCTGCTGCTTTACAAGCAGCCGCTGTAAATACGACGTCAGTTGAGCTGTTTAGTGCAGTTTCTGCTGAGTCTTGAATAACACCGATAATGAAACCAACCGCGACGACTTGCATTGCAACTTCACTAGGAATACCAAACAAGCTTGAAGCGAGTGGGATCAACAATAATGAACCACCGGCTACGCCAGATGCACCACATGCTGATACAGCAGCCACAATACTCAGCAGTACTGCTGTTGCTAAGTCTACTTCAATACCTAATGTATGCACTGCCGCTAGTGTTAGTACGGTAATAGTAATCGCCGCACCGCCCATGTTAATTGTCGCACCTAGTGGAATAGAAACAGAGTAAGTATCTTCATGCAGGTTAAGATCTTTACATAGTTTCATGTTCACAGGAATGTTCGCTGCAGAGCTTCGGGTGAAGAAAGCAGTGATACCACTTTCACGCACACAACGTAGTACCAGTGGGTAAGGATTTTCAGCTGTTTTTACGTATACGATGATTGGGTTAATCACAAACGCAAGAATAGCCATTGAGCCTAATAGCACTGCTAATAAATGAGCGTAACCAGCCAGTGCTGCAAAACCTGTTTTAGCAAAGGTATTCGCCACTAGACCAAAGATACCGATAGGTGCTAAACGAATAATAAAACGCACAATCAGTGTTACGCCGTTAGACATATCATGGAATACTTGTTTTGTGGCATCACTGGCTTGGTGAAGGGCGAAACCTAAAGCAATAGCCCACGCGAGAATACCGATAAAGTTACCATTCATTAGTGCATGAACAGGGTTATCTACGATCTTAAAGAGTAGAGAACTGATCACCTCTGAAATACCTTCAGGTGGTGCAATAGAGTTCGTGCTAGCAACAAGTGTCAAAGTGGTTGGGAAAAGGAAACTCATTACTACTGCGGTGAAAGCTGCCATTAAGGTACCAAATAGGTACAACACAATGATGGGTTTCATATTGGTGTGAGTGCCTTTCTTTTGGTTAGCAATCGATGATGCTACCAAGATAAACACAAGAATAGGCGCAACGGCTTTTAACGCTGCAACAAATAATCCACCAAGAAAGCCGACACTTTCTGCTGACGATGGCGATAAGGTCGCGAGGACGATACCCGCAACAATACCCACCATGATCTGTATAACTAAACTACCATTAGCCACTCTGGCTAAAAAAGGTTGTGATTGACTCATATTACACCCTGCATTTTATATTTTGTGAATAGCTTTTTATTTTGCATCTGAAACATTTTTTAACAGGATCTGTTTGAAATAGCCAGTTATCTTTTTACAAGCGTTTAAGTTACAACTATTTAACGTTATATTT
>NZ_SSMG01000231.1 GCF_009873615.1 Photobacterium lucens | reverse complement strand
GAGCAAAGGCTTTTTAGCCAATCATCAATAACACTTTTTCCCAACCTAGTACAACACCATTAATTCTCATTGGTTCGGGTAAAATATCTTCTTTAATCCAACGCCAAATAGTTATTCGACTTTTTCCCGTTAAATCACATAACTCTTTTGGAGTAATAATTATTTTATTCATGAAACACCTATAACTTAAAATGCTTGAGGAATGTTTCAATGTTATTCAATAAAATTATAAATGGGAAGAGGGAGAATTTTTTCTTTAACATGTAATCATATGAATTTAATGAAACTATTATCTATCTAATTCGTTGATACAAGCCCCGTTATATACCGCGAAATAATCCGTTAATATTATATTTGTCAATATTTAAATCTTATTTTTAATAAATGGACTGCTAATATCTGATTGGGTTCTAAGTCATTAATGGGTGAAAGCAAAGCGAAAAGAGTAAGTGCTGCAAGATTTTCTCTACTTACTATTTAAGCTGGCTAACTACGGCTTGTCCGCATTACATCTTTATAGGCGTTGAGCTAAGGACGTTGAAGTTTCATTTAAAGCTATAACAAGAGGTGCGATACAACATCTGACGATTGATGTAACTGCCTCAAGGTTTATTACGAAGGTGAATGGAAGGTCAAAAACATGGTATTGACGGGAAGCGTAGAGTCGAGTCAGGCGTAAGCTGAATATCTTCTTTGCATCAAGCAACAAGGTCGTAGCCTAATGATTGCAGAGTGTTCTTTATGTAAAATTGTGCCGAAACTAACACAAACTCAAAAGACAAAGACGAAATTTTGCTTTTGCTTGTAATGTGTATTTGAAGTTAGTAAATATTGCTAACTGCACTAGTAACTACACTAAATTCTGTTGAAACGAAAAAGGCTTAGCAATAGAAAATCGCTAAGCCTTTGAAAAATATGGCGCTCCCTACTGGAGTCGAACCAGTGGCCTTCCCCTTAGGAGGGGGACGCTCTATCCATCTGAGCTAAGGGAGCATGTGAACCATTATACGGTATATTCCTAAAAAATTAAGGAAATACTCCTAAGGCCTTGTTTGCTTGGTTAGTAAATCGCCAGGTTGAATGCTTGCCGCTAATTGTGGCTGATTAACGATAAGTTCTGATGATTTTTCATAAACTCTATCAACAGTTAAACTGATATCCGTTTCTACCATACGATTTCTTGGTATCCCTTTTTGATCGATAAAGCCAGCACTGTGCCAAAGTTTTAATCTGTCACCTTGCCTTACGCCATGGACACGACCTACGTTCATTTGAGCGATGTTATCATGAATGTTGATCACTTCAGGTAGACTAGCGCGGCAAGATAATGCACTTTCAATATCTAACATCATATTCTGGCTTATACGTTGAATGCTTTGACCGTAAGGAGACACCCAAAAGCGCGCTGATTGTGTATCAACATGGCTCGAACGTGAAAAAGGCCATATGCCAATTTCTCGATAATTGTTTTGATAGATTATCTCGCCTGTTTTGCCATCCATGATTTCGAGGTTAACGGCAAACTGACGGTTTACTTGCTCTTTTTTTAATCTTCCATCAGTAGTGGCTGTTAAATCAGTAATTTCGCCACCAATGAGATATTGTGCATCGTGATCTTCTGCAAGCATTGTCATTGCAGAAGCATCAGTTGCGCTAAAAGGTACAGTCGTCGTGCCTGTTACAATAAAGCTTTGTGAACGTTTTTGTATTTGTTTACCTAGAATAGAAGCAAAGTCTTTCCCTATTTTATAGACACTACCCATTGCTGCTTGCTGTGGTTCGGTAATCGAGAAGCTCCCTAACAAGATCCCTTTTTTGTATTGGGTCTTGTGGCAACTTTTTGCCGATGGGTAAATATCAATACGGCTAGTGATGTACATCTTGCCGCCAGCTTTCTTTTGTTCAAGGATAGTAATATTACGAACTTCGTTACCGCTGAATCGGTATTGCTGGCGAGGTTCTGACAAATAAGGCTTTAGTGACGATAGGCTCGCGATCTCACCGCCTGCATGTTTCATTGCTTGGAATACCGCATCTTCCAGCGCATTCACCCGCGCAGTTTCTTCACTTTCTAAAATGACGGCTTCACCAGTCACTTCTACCCATTGGGCTGAACTGAAACTGGAAAATAGCAGGCAAAATACGCCTAAGTAACGAGAAAATTTTTTATTCATAGCAGTCCGTTTAGGTATGTTTTTTGCTTTTTATTAATGCGATGAAAATAAGAATGCAAAGAGTGTTCCCAATTAGGCACTCACATTAAAGAATTTGAGTTTTGAAACGATATAAAAGAAAACATTATTTGAAGGCGGGTTTATAAATGAAGAAATGGATCGTAATTGTGTTGTCGTTAGCGCTGACAGCCTGTGCCACGCCTCCGGTTTATAATGGTAAAGAGCGATATTCTTCAGGGACGTACTCTTTAACCGATACCCCTCGCCATACGGTTGATTACTTTGTTGAAGGGCTAGCCAATCAGCTTGTAACGTCTAATCAATATCTCACTGCGAGTACACCATTAGCCGTGACGTCATTTGTTGATCTGCAAGATATGACAGAAACTAACTGGTTAGGTAACGTGGTGAGTGAAAACTTCATGTATCAGATGCAGCAACGTGGTTTCACTGTTGTGGATTATAAATCGACAGGGGTGATCAAAGTGACCAGTGATGGTGATTTTAGTATTAGCCGCAATTGGAGAGAGTTAGCCTCACAGCAGCCTGTCGATTATGTGCTAACTGGCACCATGTTGCGTCAAAGTGGTGGTGTACTGGTGAATGCTCGCATTATTGGTATGCGATCGAATGTTGTGATTGCGACAGCACAAGGCTTTTTACCAGCTGAACGTATTGGTCGCGATTTAGATTTTATGAATAAGATCCAACTGCGAAATGGTGTGATCATGCGCTCTGATGTGCGTAATCGACCTGATAATAATGTGATTTTAAAGCCTTAGGGAGTAAGGAATGAAACTGTATGTAGCCGTTGCTGCCGCTATCTTATTATTGTCTGGTTGTAGTAATACTTCCTCTGGTGGAACAAAGCCGCCAGGTCCAGATTTAACGCAGAGTAAAGATGTGATCCATGCTGTGGGTTATGCATCGATCAGTGAGCAGAAAGGCAGAACCAAGGAAGAGAAAAGTATTCGAGCTATGCGTGCATCAAAACTTGATGCTTATCGTGAATTGTCTGAGCAAATTTATGGTCTTCGTATTAGTGCGACTACATCACTTGATGATCAGCAATTAGGTTATGAGAATACCGATGGCGCGGTTGATGGGGTGATCCGTGGAGCAAAAGTGATCCGTAGCTACCCTGTCGGCGATAGCTATGTGACAGAAATGGAGCTCAATATCGGTTTAATGGAACGCATGAAGCAACACGGAGAAGTGTTCCATGTGCCGAATAAACAAGAAGTGATGTTCTAGTAATTATGCTTTGAGATTGGTGCCTAATGACCGAACATTTTGTGCGATACCTTCGCTGTTATAGGTCATTTGGTGCCGTCCACGGCTTTGTTGGAATAGGTTATTGAGCTTATGAAAGCTCAAATGAGCACGCTGTAACACCTCGCCGTTAATATCATTATATTGCTGACATTCTTGTACGAGATTTTGAATTGCAGCAACCTGTGATTGGTATTCTTCAATCTGCGTTAATTGTTCTCGTTCTTCATGGGAAGAAAGCAAGTAATCGTGCTGTTGGATTTTGTAGATCAGATCAAGCTTCTCTTTGGCAATTTGTTCGATCTCTAATGCTTTGCGGCGAGTAATTGCCACTCTTTCTTGTTTAAGAAGATCGATTAAAGACAATAAGGTTGTTTGTTGTACTTCAAGCAGTTGCCCAAGTGTCTGTTTCATTGCACTGATCTCAGTCGTAATATGCAGGTACTATTAAAGCCCATTAAGCTCGTCTTCAAACTTTAACATGTTTGCTGCAAGTTTATCGGCATCAATAGTATATGAGCCATTGGCAATCGCTTGTTTGATCTCTGCCACTTTTCCAGCATCAAAGCTTGGCTCAGTTGCTAATTGTTGATGGATCTGACCTACGGCTTTACCTTGCGAGCTAAGTGATACTTCATCATGTTGCTCTTTGGCAACGCTAGCTGCTGCAGATGTTTGGTTATCTGATGATGTTTTTTGTTGGCTAATACGTGTGGTGTTAAGCGGTTGCCCACCACGTAATTGATCGATATTTGCCATAATAATTACCTTGAATATTTAACTTTGATACCTAGCTATCGGCAAAGTAGGTTAAGACTTTAGCGATTATTATGCAGATAATGTGATTTATTTGCAGTAATAACAAAAGCTAGTATTTGACTGTCACTTCACCAACCGCAGTAATAATAGCATCAATCATACGTCGAGACTTTGTATTCTGTACCCGGATCTCGTCACCAATAGCGCCATCAGACAGCGCTTTTCCGGTTGTGACAATATTTAGCCCGCCAGTCCCTGCACGAATAATGACACTGTCATTGCGGCATACTAAGCAAATATCACGAGCTTGTACCATTTCACCAGCCTTGACTGAACGCTTTACTTTAGAGCCGATGATTTCTCGCGGATCATCAAAACTGCTACCTCGTTGGAAACGACTTTCAATCATTTGCACAGAAAGCTTATCAGGTGTGAGAACCATTCCTCGTCCTAAGGCAACTGCTGCCACAACCTTTGGCAAGGTAAGTTGTACATTCACAGGGACATATAATTGCCAATCTTCTGTTGGGCACTGAACTAATACGGTGACATTACCACTTAACGTTTGTTTTCCGGGAAGAGAAGCTTCGAGGGGGCTAGAGCAGGAAGAAAAACGCAGGCGATTATCAAGCTTAGCTGCTTCAATTTTTAATTCCCCTTTTTCAGGTAAGGAAATTTGCTGTTTTATCAGCTCTTCAGCGGCATTCTGCACCGAATCTAGCACACTATCAGTTGATGCGAAGATATTTGTGCTAAAGAAAAACAGTAAGAAGCCGATAATTGTCGGCAAGAGTTTTTGATCTCTGTGGCTTGTCACGGTAAATGCTCTTTGGTCATGATTAGAATTACTATAACATTCGCTATGATAGGTAGATATTCTAATATATTGATTATTTATCTGATGTGATCGTGAGTGGAATAACTTGTGTTCGCGAGCGGACTTAAATACGACAGGGAGTTAATCCAATGACAGGTATTTTGGATTCAGTAAATCAGCGGACACAGTTAGTCGGACAAAACCGATTAGAACTGCTGACATTTCGATTAAACCGACGTCAGCGTTACGGTATTAACGTTTTTAAAGTAAAAGAAGTGTTGCAGTGCCCACAGTTAACCGCAATGCCAAACTTACATCCTCTTATTAAAGGTGTGGCTCACATCCGAGGGCAAACTATTTCCGTTATTGATATGAGTTTGGCAACAGGTGGTCGTCCAATTACGGATTTGACCAACTGCTTTATTATTATTTCTGAATTTAACCGCTCAGTGCAGGGATTTCTGGTTTCATCTGTCGAGCGCATTATTAATATGAACTGGGAATCGATTTTGCCGCCACCACAAGGTGCTGGGCGCAGTAACTATCTGACTGCGGTAACAGAAATTGATGGTGAATTGGTTGAGATTTTGGATGTGGAGAAGATCCTTGATGAGATCTCACCGGTTAATACTAATATCTCTGGCAGTGTATTAGAGGATTTAGTTGAAAATGGCCCTGCGATACGCCGTGTACTGGTTGCTGACGATTCAACCGTTGCCCGTAAGCAGGTTCAACGTGCGATTGAAGCGATCGGATGCGAGTGTGTATTGGTCAAGGATGGTAAAGAAGCCATCATGAAATTACGTGAAATGGCAGAGCAAGGTTCGATTTACGAGCAGTTGTCATTGATTATTTCTGATATTGAAATGCCAGAAATGGACGGTTACACCTTAACGGCTGAAATTCGAAACGATCCAAAATTAAAAGATCTGCATGTGATTTTGCATACATCTCTCAGCGGTGTTTTCAACCAAGCCATGGTTGAGCGCGTTGGAGCCAATGCTTTTATTCCTAAATTTAACCCTGATGAGTTAGGCCGCGCTGTCAAAGGTGCGATGCCAGATGTGCCGGCAACATCAGCGTAATTACCCAAAATTATTATAAATTATTGAGCATTTAATGCCGAAACGTACTGACAAAGAAGAGTTGTAAATGACAGCAGTAACTGTAAATGATCAAGAATATCGTGAGTTTTGCCGATTTCTTGAAACTCAATGTGGCATCGTGTTAGGCGATAGCAAGCAATACTTAGTGCGTAGTCGTTTAAGCCCGTTAGTGAACCGTTTTTCTTTATCATCGCTTTCCGAATTACTGCAAAATGTGATTGCAGGACGTAATCGTGAATTACGTATTGCGGCGGTGGATGCGATGACAACTAATGAAACCTTGTGGTTCCGAGATGGTTATCCATTTACTGTATTAGCAGAGAAAATTTTACCTGAATTAGCGGCAAACAAGCGCCCAATTAAAATTTGGTCCGCTGCGAGCTCTTCAGGGCAAGAGCCGTATTCGATGGCGATGACAGTATTAGAAACACAAGCTAAGCGTCCAGGTTTCTTACCTTCGATTCAGATCACGGCAACAGATATTTCTCAGACCATGTTAGAAACCTGCCGTGCCGGGGTTTATGACAACTTAGCGTTAAGTCGAGGCTTATCGCCTGAGCGTCGTCGTATGTTTTTTGAAGATAACGGCGATGGCAAAATGAAGGTGAATGCGAAAGTTAAGCAAATGGTTAACTTTAGGCCGCAAAACTTAAAAGATAGCTATGCACTGCTGGGTAAGTTTGACGTTATTTTTTGTCGTAATGTACTGATTTATTTCTCACCTGAAATGAAAGCCAAAGTGTTAAATCAATTGGCGGCAAGTTTAAACCCGGGCGGATATTTATTCCTTGGGGCATCGGAGTCGTTAACGGGATTAACTGAACAATTTGAGATGATCCGCTGTAATCCGGGTATAATCTACAAATTGAAGTAATTAAAAGAGCGCTACTGAGGTAGCGTTTTTTGTTTTTATCGCATTTTCATCTCTCTATATTCTCACTTCTTAAAATTGGCACTGTCTTTGCTTTATTACTGCTAAGTAATTGTGGAGGCAAGATATGTCCATTTCGTTTGATAAAGCATTAGGGGTTCACCAGCATACGGTTGGCGTACGTGAAAAGCGTGCAGAAACCCTTGCGAGTAATATCGCCAATGCCAATACCCCAGGTTATAAAGCTAAAGATATAGACTTTCAGCGTGCCCTTAATGCGGCAACATCTGGGGCAAATATTGGCCTAAGTCGAACGAATGGGCGGCATATTAATGCCACAACCCAAGTCACAGGTGAGCAAAAGTTCCGTGTGCCAACCCAACCTGATACTGGTGATGGCAATACCGTAGATGCACAACTTGAGCAAAACATGTTTATGCAAAACAGTATTGAATACCAAGCATCATTAGACTTTCTAGGTTCCAAGTTTAAGAACCTGAGCAAGGCACTGAAAGGGGAATAATAAATGAGTTTATTTAATGTATTTAATGTAACGGG
The DNA here is from genome assembly GCF_009873615.1 of Photobacterium lucens. Lineage (GTDB taxonomy): Bacteria > Pseudomonadota > Gammaproteobacteria > Enterobacterales > Vibrionaceae > Photobacterium > Photobacterium lucens. The sequence continues at coordinate 7,396 of NZ_SSMG01000231.1, read as the reverse complement.
ATCGGCAATGAGTGCAGAATCTGTTCGTTTGAATACCACATCAAGTAACCTTGCTAACGCCAACAGTGTCAGTAGCTCAGCAGAAGAAACGTATAAAGCACGTCATCCGATTTTTGCTGCCGCATTAGAATCGGCATCGTATAACCGTGAAGACAGTGTGCCGGTGCAAGTAAAAGGTATTGTGGAAAGTGAGCGTCCGTTAACGGCGGAGTACAACCCGGATCACCCAATGGCGAATGCACAAGGTTTTATCTATAAGCCAAATGTGAATGTGATGGAAGAGATGGCGAACATGATCTCAGCGTCTCGTTCATACCAGAATAATGTTCAAGTAGCTGATGCCAGTAAGCAAATGCTAATGAAAACCTTGCAGATGGGTAAATAAGGTAAGGAGTTGACACAATGAGCACGATCAATGGTGCTGGCAACAGCAATCTTTCTTACCTTGACCAGCTAAAAAGCATGCAAGATAAGAAAGTAGAACAAGAGCAAGAAGTCACAGGTAAAAACCAGCTTAAACAAGATGATTTTTTGTCTTTATTAACAAAGCAGTTAGCGCAGCAAGACCCATTCAAGCCCGTTGGTAACGATCAAATGATCGCACAGATGGCATCATTTGCCACCGTTGATGGCATTAACAAAATGAATGAGCAGTTTGGTTCACTCAACAGTGCGATGACATCAAACCAAGCGCTACAAGCCTCATCCTTGGTTGGGCAAGATGTGTTAATACCAAACTCTACAGCAATGCGTAGTAGTGAAGGTGAAATGTCCGGTATGGCACGTTTGAGTAACAGCGTTGATAACGCGATCTTACGTGTGGAAACTGCGCAAGGCGAGTTAGTCAAAACCGTTAGCTTAGGGGCCAAACCTGCCGGTGAACATGCCTTTACTTGGGATGGTAAAGATGATGACGGCAATGTTATGCCGGAGGGTATGTACAAGTTTTCTGTCTCTGGCAACGTGCAAGGCGAGAGCCAAAACTTTGAAGTACTAACACATGCTAACGTGAACAGCGTGCTGCTAGGTAACAATAATAGTCAGGTGATGTTGAATCTCGCTGGCTTCGATAAGCCAGTTCAATTGGCTGATGTTCTACAAATTGGTAAAGCGACACAAAAAGGATAATCGAATATGAGTATGAACATTGCGTTGAGTGGGTTAGGCGCTGCTCAAAAAGATCTGAATACCACCAGTAATAACATTGCCAATGCCAACACCTTTGGTTTTAAAGAGTCACGGGCTGAGTTTGGTGATGTGTACTCAAATTCTATTTTCTCTAATGCCAAAACTACTACGGGTGGCGGTGTACAAACATCAACGGTTGCTCAGCAGTTTCACGAAGGCTCAAGTATTTACACTAATAACCCGTTAGATTTACGTGTATCTGGTTCTGGCTTTTTTGCCGTTGCTGAAAATAAAAATGAGCCAAGCAATAATCACATCACGCGTAACGGTGCGTTTCATTTAAACAATGAAAATGAGTTAATTAACTCAGAAGGTAAGTTTTTATTGGGCTACCCAGTAAATAAAGATTCTAATACCGTGGCATCTTATGAGCCAAAATCAATGAAAATTGATGATACCTTTGGTCAGCCAACCAAATCAGGTACGATCAAAGTGTCATTGAATTTACCTAATAAAGAAACGGCCCCTAAAAACAGTCCGTTTGATTTTAAAGATCCTGATTCTTTTAGCCGCTCGACATCATCCACCATTTATGACTCATTAGGTAAGCCGTATAAGATGACGACTTACTACGTGGCAAAATATAACCCTGATGCTGTGGCACCAGCACCAAACAATGCCAATACATGGGAAGTGTTCCAAACCGTGACCAATAATAACGGTGAAGAAGTCGCACTGGATGTGAAAGCAGGATCTTTACCTGCTGGTTATACGGCAACAGGTAAGGCTAATGCTGCTGGTGAGGCACATATTGGCTATATCATGAAGTTTGATGAAAACGGTCAGCCATTCCCTGGTTCACCAGAAATTCCAGGTGATGATACTGTTACTCCACCAATTCCAACGGTTCCAGCCGTTGCTCCATCACCACTTAAAATCGAAATGGAAACATTTGCAGACGCTAAAATCGATGTTGGTGGTGCCGATCCTACACAAGCTCTAACCATGACATATGATGATCCTACTCAGTACGCATCAGCATTTGAAATCCGTAAATTCCAAGATGTAGATGGCGCAACAACGGGTTACCTATCAAAGGTAGATATTGATCCTGAAGGCAATATTTTAGCGTCTTACTCAAATGGTAAAGATGTTGTTGTCGGTCGCGTGGCATTGGCTCGTGTTTCTAATGAACAAGGTTTAGCGCAGCTTGGCGGAACACTTTGGAATACCACTCAAGAATCAGGTCAAGCCATTTGGGGCGATGCGTCACAAGGTTCATTTGGTGCGATCAAGAGTGGTACGCTTGAGCAATCAAATATCGATATGACTCAAGAGCTGGTGGATTTGATCACCGCACAACGTAACTTCCAAGCAAGTTCTCGTGCGCTTGATGTGAATAACCAGCTACAACAAAACATCCTACAAATCCGTTAAGTTTGACTAGTTACTATCCTATTGCCGCTTCAGGGTATGAATGAAGCGGCAATTTTTTTCCTTTCTTCTGTTGCTTCTCCTCTATCTGCTATTAATTCTCTGTAAATAAAAGAAAAATATAATTGGCTTAGTTCTTGCTTTATTGATGCTGTTAGGAAATAGGAGTGTCAAAAAAATGGATCGTGCTCTGTATCTAGCCATGAGTGGCGCAAAACAAGATATGTACGGTATGCAAGTTCATGCCAATAATTTGGCGAACGTTAATACCACCGGCTTTCGTGCTGACTTACAACAAGCGCGTAGTATGCAAGCCTATGGTGAAGGTATGCCAAGTCGTGTGTTTTCAATGGCTGAACGTCCGGGCAACGACTTTGCTCAAGGTTCAGTGATTAATACCGGACGTGATTTAGATGTGGCGATCCAAGGTGATGGTTGGTTAGCGGTGATGGATGCCAAAGGGCAAGAAGCTTATACCCGTGCTGGCCACTTAAAAATTGATCAAACGGGCATGTTACAAAACAGCAATGGTCAATTGTTATTAGGCCAAAACGACAGTCCTATTTTTATTCCTCTACCTATTAGCAAGATTGAAATCGGCAAAGACGGTACGGTTTCAGTATTGCCGCAAGGCGCACCACCAGATGCGATGGCAGTTGTTGATCGCATTAAGTTAGTGAGCGTTGATAATCATGTGTTATTTAAAGATACCGACGGCTTATTCAAACTAACAGGCGATCGTATCCCACAAGATGCGGATGCGAATGTCACACTTGCAAAAGGTATGTTAGAAGGCAGTAACGTCAATGCGGTATCTGAAATGACCAGCATGATCGATCTGCAGCGCCACTTTGAAATGCAAGTAAAACTGATGAAAACCGCAGAAGAAATGGACAAGTCATCTTCTTCTCTTATGCGTATTGGCTAATTAAAAGGACAGAACAATGCATCCAGCTCTATGGGTAAGTAAAACCGGTCTTGACGCGCAGCAGACGAATATCTCGACCATTTCAAACAACTTGGCGAACGCCTCAACGGTTGGTTTTAAAAAAGGCCGTGCGGTTTTCGAAGATCTGTTTTATCAAAATATTAATCAGCCAGGTGGTCAATCAACTCAAGATACTACGTTACCAACAGGATTAATGTTGGGTGCGGGTTCTAAAGTCGTCGCAACGCAAAAGGTATTTACCCAAGGTAATACTCAGACGACGAATAACGCTATGGATATGATGATTGAAGGTGATGGCTTTTTCCAAGTGCTATTGCCTGATGGCAACATCGGTTATACCCGTAACGGTCAATTTACCATTAATGCTGATGGTCAATTAGTAACAAGCGGCAGTGGTTACCCAGTACAACCTGAAATTGTCGTGCCTGAAGATGCAGTGGGTATTACAGTCGGTACTGATGGTGAAGTATCAGCTCGTATTCGTGGCGAGCAAGAAAACCAAGTGTTAGGTCAAATTACCACCGTTGATTTCATAAACCCTGGCGGTTTAGAGCCAATTGGACAGAACTTGTTTTTACCAACAGGTGCCAGTGGCGATCCACAAGAAGGGACCCCGGGCTTAGAAGGTTACGGCTCTATCCGTCAATCGATGCTAGAAACTTCTAACGTAAACGTGACTGAAGAGCTAGTAAACATGATCGAAGCGCAACGTGTTTACGAGATGAACTCAAAAGTCATTTCAACAGTCGATCAGATGTTGAGCTACGTTAACCAGCAGCTTTAATAAGTTGAAATAAATCACGATCAGGTGAACAGAATGAATCGTCAATGGATGAAAGGATCATTAGTGGTATTGAGCTTGGTGCTGACGGGGTGTATGTCAACACCACCTGATGTTGCAGGCAGTGATATCGAAAAAGCCACGACGAATGTTGATGCGGTAGAAGGCAAAGAGAAAGAGTCGAAAGGGCTGATTGATATGATCCGCAAACGTGAAGATCCTGAAGCTGGCGATCCTGCATGGAACCCTGTTCGTCCACAAGATAAGCCGGAACATTACGCCACAGCAACTGGCTCTTTGTTTAATCAATCACAAGTTCAAGATCTCTACGATGATACTAAGCCTCGTGGTATTGGCGATATCGTGACGATTTTATTGGAAGAGAAAACTGCAGCGAAAAAGAGTGCAAGCTCTGATCTCGATAAATCAACCGATTTGAAGATGCAGCCGATTGAGCTTGGTGGTAAGCCAGTAACTATTCGTGATTACAACCTGTCTTATGGCATGTCCAATAACAACACTTTCGCAGGTTCAACGTCAGCAGATCAAAGCAACAGCATTAAAGGCTCTATCTCGGTGGAAGTGGTGGAAGTGCTGAATAACGGTAATTTGGTGATCCGTGGTGAAAAGTGGCTAACCCTAAACACAGGAGATGAATACATTCGTGTTAGCGGACATATTCGCCCTGATGATATTAGCCAAGATAACACCATTGCTTCGACCCGTATTTCTAATGCCCGTATTCAATATTCAGGCACAGGTGATCGCCAAGATGTGCAAGATCAGAACTGGTTATCACGCTTCTTTAATGTTGCTTTCTAAGCATTGGCTTTTATAAAAACATCACGCCTCAGGGACGGGAGAGTAAATTGAATTTCCGCACAATTATCCTTCTAGGATTCGTTTTATTATCTAGCTCGGCGAATGCTGCTCGTATCAAAGATGTAGCGTCCGTTGCTGGCGTGAGAAGTAACCAATTGGTGGGTTATGGTCTGGTGGTAGGCTTACCGGGTACTGGCGAAACCACGCCGTTTACTGATCAAAGCTTTAACGCCATGCTGCAAAATTTCGGCATTCAATTGCCAGTGGGTACTAAACCAAAAATTAAAAACGTTGCTGCCGTAGCGGTAAATGCGACTTTGCCACCGTTTACTAAACAAGGTCAAACCATTGATATAACAGTATCTTCCATTGGTTCTGCCAAAAGTTTACGTGGCGGCACATTATTGCAAACCTTCCTTAAAGGTTTAGATGGCAAGGTTTATGCAATAGCTCAAGGAACACTGGTTGTTGGTGGTTTTAGTGCTGAAGGTGCGGATGGCTCAAAAGTAATAGGCAACACCCCAACCGTAGGTCGAATTTCTAACGGTGCAATGGTTGAACAAGAAGTTCCTAATCCGTTTGGGCGTGGTGATTACTTAACTTTTAACTTGCACGATTCGGATTTCACCACGGCTCAGCGTATGGCTGATTCTATCAATCAGTTCTTAGGGCCAAACATGGCATCAGCGGTCGATGCGACGTCGATTAAAGTACGTGCACCTCGTGATGTTAGCCAGCGTGTTGCGTTTCTCTCAACTGTTGAGAACATTGAATTCGATCCAGCGGAAGGTTCAGCAAAAATTATTGTTAATTCTCGTACCGGTACTATTGTTATTGGTCAGCACGTGAAGTTAAAACCAGCAGCAATTACTCATGGTGGGATGACGGTTTCGATTAAAGAGAACCCGAAAGTGAGTCAGCCAAATGCGTTTGCTGGTGGTGAAACTACAGTGGTTCAGAACAGTAATATTACGGTTGAAGAATCCGATTCTCGCATGTTTAAGTTTGAACCTGGTGTCACGCTGGATGAGTTAGTACGAGCAGTAAACCAAGTGGGGGCTGCACCATCTGACTTAATGGCAATTTTACAGGCATTGAAACAAGCGGGTGCCATTGAAGGGCAATTGATCATCATCTAATTGCGATGTGATAAACATAAGGATAGCGACATGAAGCAAGTTGATCCCGGTTTTATTCATGATATTAGTAATCTTGATCGATTACGTGCCGGTATTGGTGAAGACTCCAAGGGATCATTGCGTCAGGCAGCTAACCAGTTTGAAGCGATTTTTACCCAAATGCTGTTCAAATCTATGCGGGATGCCAACACCGCTTTTGAATCTGATTTAATGAGCAGTAATAACAGCAAGTTTTATCAGCAAATGCATGATGAGCAAATGTCATCTCAGCTAAGTACTCAAGGCAGCTTAGGCTTGGCTGATATGATTGTAAAACAACTTGGTGGTGAAGAGGGCGAGAAAAAAACACATACTCCAACCACCGATTTGTTCCCGAAAAAAGAAAATACCGATCCTATGTTTGTGCGCCCGATTGATGCTAAGCCAAAGCCTTTGCATCTGCCGCAACAAGATGATCAAAACTCACAAGCAGCCAAGCAAGTATTAGAACAATACAAGCAACGTTTAAAAACAGCTGATGTTCAGCCGCCACTTCGCCAACAACCTGAGCCTGATAGCTTTGAAACACCGAAAGCTTTTGTTGAACACATGGCACCTTATGCAACCAAAGCGGCACGTGCGTTGGGTACTGATCCTGCCATGCTGATAGCGCAAGCTGCATTGGAAACAGGTTGGGGTAAAAAAGTGATCAAAAATGCGGCTGGTACCAGTAATAACTTATTCAATATTAAGGCTGATCCTCGTTGGAGTGGGCAAAAGGTTGCCACACGAACATTGGAGTACCATAACGGTGTTGCAGTGCAAGAAAATGCCGCTTTTCGCTCTTATGGATCGTATCAAGATAGCTTTCAGGATTTCGTGAAGTTCTTACAGCAGAATCCTCGTTACTCAACGGCACTTAAACACAGTGGCGAGCCGAACCAGTTTATTCGAGAAATTCATAAAGCAGGATATGCCACCGATCCTAATTACAGCACTAAAGTATTAGCAGTAATGAAAAAGGTGAAAACATTAATGTGATAAAAGATGGACAATAAAAAAGGGAGTGAAATAAAGGAAGAATAAAAATAAAGATAATATTAAATAAACAGTAAATATTCTATCAAATAACATTTGATGGAAGTTTTCTTATATCTTAAATAT
>NZ_SSMG01000230.1 GCF_009873615.1 Photobacterium lucens | reverse complement strand
ACACAGCATTATCTGAAAATAATCACTATTTGTTTTTTCATAGTACGATCCGTGTCAACACATCATTAACTGATATTTCTCAGTATATGAATAGTCGTTATTCAATCTTAAATCATAAAGATCTGGAGCGTGCTTATACATCTATTAATCACCATACTCGCCCACTTGAGCACAATGAACTTAGCCGATATATCAGTGACAGTATTGCAACAACCTTAAATCTTGATGCGGAAAATACGATCATTCAAAATAACCAGCACCCTGATTGGGTTGAGTTTAGCGCTAACTTTTATCGCTTAAAAAGCTGGGATTGGAACTACGGACAATCGCCAAGTTTCATTGAATCACTTGATACCTCATTCTCATGGGGCAATGTCGAGTTAAAGCTCAACATTGATGAAGGCGTCATTACTAACATCTATTACGATGCTCCAATCGCCTATCACGACATGATGAATGATTTTAGCCAAACTGCGATTGGTTACCCTTTCAATGCTAAGTCGATGATCTCCATTGTATGCGGTCTGCTATTGAAACATTCTGAACATTACGACGCATTAATGGAAGTCTCTGAGTGGTTACAGCAAGAAATTGCTTAGCGAAATTACGATAACTTTTAAGGAAAAATTTACTTTTGTGTCTATATATTGAACTAAATCAATAGGGCATCAAATACTGGTTTTTACCCTTAAACAACTCCTTGACTTTGGCAGAGGCGGCACCAAATCTAGGCTATCTGCCTTTCCCACAGAGTTATACACAGCTTCTGTGGATAATAACAACAAATTTTTACTTATCACATTCTTGGTTTAAATGTCACTCATGATTAAAAGCAATCTTACCCACAAGAAATAAAATCCTTTACATTCATATAGATAAACAAAAATAGAGATAATATGTA
>NZ_SSMG01000229.1 GCF_009873615.1 Photobacterium lucens | reverse complement strand
GTATACATAGTCAGTAATGAAATTATTCATTAATGTCGTCGTAGCTGATCCCCATTTCATCCATTAGCGCTTTCGCTTCTGCGGGTAGATCATCTGGGCGATCTTTACGAATATCGTCATCCGTTGGTAATGGCTGACCTGTGTAAGCATGAAGGAAAGCTTCACAAAGTAGCTCACTATTGGTTGCGTGGCGTAGGTTGTTCACCTGACGACGAGTACGTTCATCAGTAAGAATTTTAAGCACCTTCAATGGAATCGAAACAGTAATTTTTTTTACTTGTTCGTTTTTCTTACCGTGTTCTGCGTAAGGGCTAATATATTCGCCATTCCACTCAGCCATGTTTTACCTTCTCAGCGATATTGGGTTAATGATGTGGTAACAGGAGCGACACCCTCTGTTAGCAACGGGATTGTAGGGCGGCGATATTACGTCAACATCGCGGTTTTGTCCCGTATTGAACAGAAAAATAACACTAAGGTGAGCACTGTTTTTTTGTTATGGCTGAATTTTAGCGGGATTTACCGCCATAAGCAAAGACATATAGACGTCTGGATGTGTTGACGTCTTGTTTTGTTGTGGTTAAAGTTGTTATAAATTTATTATTTTGGGATCAAGCCTCCCCGACAAGGAATGTTATTATGAGTGATAAGCGACTGGCGACAATTGCAGTGAGAACAGGCATCGATAGTGATTCACAGTACCATGCTGTCGTCCCACCGATTTATTTAACATCGACCTATAGCTTTCCTGCTTTTGGGGAAGTGCCACAATATGATTATTCTCGCTCAGGTAACCCAACCCGTAATACGCTTGCTGATGCATTAAGTGAATTAGAAGGCGGTGCTGGTGGCGTGGTGACCAGTTGTGGTACGGCGGCAATGAATTTATTGGTAACGGCATTACTTGGTCCAGATGACTTAATTGTGGCTCCTCATGATTGTTATGGTGGCACCTACCGTTTATTTAATACTCGTGCTAATAAAGGCGACTTTAAGGTCGAGTTTGTCGATCAGTCCGATCAAGAAGCACTGGCTGCTGCGTTAGCAAAAAAGCCGAAATTAATCTGGGTTGAAACTCCATCAAACCCTCTAGTGCGCGTTGTTGATATCACCGCACTGTGTCAGCAAGCCAAAGAAGTTGGCTGCTTAGTCGCCGTGGATAACACCTTCCTTTCTCCTTTACTGCAACAGCCTATCGCACTAGGCGCAGATTTTGTTGTGCATTCAACCACTAAATACCTTAACGGGCACTCCGATGTGGTTGGCGGTGTCTTGATTTCTAAAGATGCTGAAATGGCAGAGACTATTGCATGGTGGGCAAACTGTATTGGTGCGACTGGTGCGCCATTTGATGCTTACTTAACCTTGCGTGGGCTAAGAACGTTAGCACCACGAATGAGAATGCATGAAGAAAATGGTGTGGCAGTGCTGGAGTATTTACAACAGCAAGCTATGGTTGGGACGATTTATCACCCAAGTTTGCCATCGCACCCAGGACACGATATTGCCAAGCGTCAGCAAAAAGGCTTTGGCTCAATGATGAGTTTTGAATTCGCGGGTAGCCAAGCGCAGTTGGAAGTGTTCGTCAAAGAATTAAAACTGTTTTCATTGGCAGAATCATTAGGTGGAACAGAGAGTTTAATTGCCCATCCCTCAAGCATGACTCACCGTGCAATGTCTGATGAAGCACAAGCAGAAGCGGGTATTTCGACGTCACTGTTACGTCTTTCTGTTGGTTTAGAAGATCCCCGTGACTTGGTGGCTGATTTAGAGCAAGCCTTTAATCTGGCTGCGGAGGCGCATTAATGACTCAAGCATCACGCCAATTACATAAATTTGGGGGTAGTAGCTTAGCTGATCCTGAGTGCTATCGCCGAGTGGCTGATATTCTTGCTGAATATTCAGATACTAATGATCTCATTGTGGTATCGGCAGCAGGAAAAACGACTAACCAATTAATATTATGGCTAGAGCAATTAGAGATAGATGGACGTCAAGCACACGAAACCTTGTTGTCGCTTCGCAGCTATCAGCAACAACTTATTGAAGCCTTAATTGTTCAACCAACAGCTGAATTATTGATCCAACAATTGCATGATGATTTAGCTACCATTGCCCGCTATGGTGAAAGTGCTATTAACCGAGCTGAGCGGAGTACGATCCAAGGTTTTGGTGAAGTTTGGTCTGCTCGCTTATTAGCAGCACTCTTGAGCCAACGTGATTTTGCGGCAAAATATTTGGATTCTCGTTTATTTTTACGAGCAGAGCACGCTGCACAACCTGAAGTGGATAGCCGAGCTTCAAAACCATTACTCCAACAGCAAATTGCACAACATAACCATCATCGTTTAGTGATCACCGGGTTTATGGCACAAAATACCCAAGGTGAAACCGTTTTATTAGGTCGCAATGGTTCTGACTATTCAGCGACGATCATCGGCGCATTAGCTGATGTTGCGAAAGTAACGATCTGGAGTGATGTTGCTGGGGTGTATAGTGCCGATCCTCGCAAAGTGAATGATGCGTGTTTATTGCCTTTGCTAAGACTAGATGAAGCTAATGAGTTAGCCCGTTTGGCAGCTCCCGTATTACATAGCCGCACTTTACAGCCAGTAGCACAAAGTGCGATTGATTTGATGCTGCGTTGTAGTCATCAACCTGAATCAGGTTCAACCCGAGTTGAACGCGTATTAGCTTCAGGGCGTGGCGCTAAGATTGTTTCTTCATTAGATGATGTGTGTCTCATTGAGGTTGATGTTCCTCGTGGGATGGATGTTGAGCATGTGCAAGAAGATCTGGAACGTTTACTTTCACGTCATCAGTTAGTCCCACTGGCACAGAGCCTTGAGCTGAGTAAAGGCCGTATTATGCTGGCTTATACTCATGAAGTCGTCAATGGGGTACTTAGCTTGCTGCAAGACAGTGGTATGCCTGCCGAATTACGTTTACGTGAAGGTTTCTCAATGGTGGCTGCTGTGGGAGCAGGGGTGACCAATAACCCTATTCATTGTCATGGCTTTTATCAGCAGTTAAAAGGCTTGCCTGTAGAGTTTATGACTGAAGCAGAATCTGGGCTGAGTCTGGTTGCTGTACTACGTCAGGTTGAAACAGAGCTGTTAGTTAAAGGTATTCACCAAGCATTATTTCAAGCGCAAAAGCGTGTTGGTTTAGTGCTCTGTGGTAAAGGCAATATTGGCAGCCGCTGGCTAGAATTGTTTGAGCGAGAAAAAGCTGCGCTAGAAAAACGTCACGGCATTAGTTTTACCTTGATTGGCGTGTTAGATAGTCGTCGTCAATGGGTTAACTTTGATGGCATTGAGCCACAGTTAGCATTAACTCAATTTGAGCAAGAAGCGATTGAATATCGAGATGATGAGCTCTTCTCTCAGATTGCTAATGCTGATTATGACGATGTGATAGTTCTTGATGTGACTGCAAGTTGTGAGTTATCAAAACGCTACCCTGAAATTGCTGAGCATGGTTTGCATTTGATTTCTGCTAATAAAGTAGCGGGCTCGGCAAGTAGCCAAGATTACCATTCAGTGATTGACGCCTTTGCTAAAAGTAGTCGTCATTGGCTTTATAACGCCACCGTTGGCGCAGGATTGCCGGTGAATCATACCGTCCGTGATTTACGTGAAAGCGGTGATCAGATCATTGCGGTATCCGGTATTTTCTCGGGCACACTATCATGGCTGTTCCAGCAATATGATGGCAGTGTTCCTTTTTCTGAATTGGTCGAGCAAGCGTGGCAGCAAGGCTTAACTGAGCCGGATCCTCGACATGATTTAGATGGCAGTGATGTGATGCGTAAGCTGGTGATCCTTGCTCGTGAATCAGGTCTTGATATTGAGCCTGAACATGTGAAAGTAGAAAGTTTAGTACCTGAAGCGTTGGCTTCGCTATCTGTTGAGCAGTTTTTTGAACAAGCGGCTTTGCTAGATGAAATTCTCGCTGAGCGCTTAGAAAGTGCCCGTGAAGAAGATAAGGTGCTACGTTATGTGGCGCGCTTAGATCGTCACGGTAAAGCCCATGTAGGAGTTGAGGCATTAGCTCAAGAGCATGCATTAGCGAATTTACTGCCTTGCGATAATATCTTTGCGATTGAAAGCCATTGGTATCGTGATAATCCATTGGTGATCCGAGGCCCTGGTGCTGGGCGCGATGTTACCGCTGGGGCATTGTTGTCAGATATTAACCGCTTAGCTTCTCTACTTTAACCGTGACATATCATAGTTAGATGCACTTAACAGAAAGCCTGCACCAGCAGGCTTTTTTGTGCGCTTTATTTATCGTAAATAGCAATGCACGCCTATTAATAAATGACATAAAAAAACCGCCGTAAAAACGGCGGTTTATTATTAGTTATGGATAAGGTGCTTAGTAAATAGCAACAGGGCTATTATCTGCATCCATATCTTTTAGTTCTGCAAGTACTTCTTCAGCCCAGTCAATCCACGCTTGACGGTTATGTAAACCACGACGAAGCGTTAAACGATCTAGACGCTGTTGGCGATCCATTGATTTGTAATCGCTAAAGTGGAGCTTTTCTAGTTCTTTGTAATGACTGATCAGGGTGTGAGATTCATCAATCAATGCAGCTAATTGTTGTTGCATTGGTAGTGAATTGTGAACACCACAAACGAGTAGTTTTGCTGAAAACTCATCACGAGTAGTTGGATTGCGTGCTGGCTCTTCGAACCAATTAAATAGTGCTTGGCGACCCGCATCGGTGATGGCATAGACTTTACGATCCGGTTTACCTTCTTGAGGCTCGAGGCGACATGTTACTTGATCGTTAGCAGCCATCTTATTTAGTTCACGATACACCTGTTGGTGGCTCGCTTTCCAAAAGTAGCCAATACTATGAGAAAACTCTTTTGTTATATCATAACCCGTTGCTTCTCGATTGCTTAGCACGGTTAAAATTACGTGTGGTAGTGACATCTCTTCTATCCGTTAAATACGTCAAATAAAAACAACAACCAAACTTGATTACTAACGCTTCGTAATGGCGTTTTTTATTTATAATCTTAAGGTCTTACAGTTTGGTTGAGACCGCATACAATATCATTAATTTGCTCAATATCGATACTTCAATATGAATTATCTGTTAAACGAGCTTGCAAAATTATTATCTTGTGACATTACTTCGACGGCAATAAAAAGCCGGTACCACTAAATTATGAATAAAAAATATTCACCATTGCTCATATCGAAGTACAACTATCATAGCCTTATTAAGAAACATAATGCTGTATCATAAGTGAGACAAAAAAGATTTTTCTTAACATATCGATAAATAAGTTGAAAAAAAAGGGCCTTTAAAAAGGCCCTTTGTGATCAGCATTATATTTTAGCCTGTATTACGCATACCAGTCGCAATACCTGCAATCGTAACCATTAATGCTTCTTCTAATTCAGAAGGCAGTTCTTCCTGCTGACGAGTACGATATAGTAACTCAGCTTGAAGCATGTTAAGTGGTTCTACATAAATGTTACGTAATCGGATTGACTCGGCACCCCAAGGATCTTGCTCCATAAGGTGATCGTTATTTTCAACAGTAAGGACTGTTTTAATATCTTTCCCTAATTGATCACGTAGCTTTTGACCTAAAGGCCATAGTGCTTCATCTGTTAGACGTTCATCATAGTATTTCGCAATTTCAATATTGGTTTTGGTGTAAACCATCTCTAGCATGCCGAGACGAGTTGAGAAGAATGGCCATTCACGACACATTTCTTCAAGCAACTTAGCGTGACCTTTATCAATTGAGTATTGAATTGCTTCACCTGCACCTAACCATGCTGGCAGTAGCAAGCGGTTCTGACTCCATGCGAAAATCCATGGGATTGCACGTAAGCTTTCAACGCCACCTTGTGGGTTACGTTTTGCAGGGCGTGAACCGAGTGGTAGTTTACCTAATTCAAGCTCAGGAGTTGCCGCGCGGAAGTATGGGACGAACTCTGGATCAACGCGTACAACGTTACGGTAGGCTTCACAAGAGATCTCTGATAGTGAATCCATCAGATCGCGCCATTCTTGTTTTGGCTCAGGTGGTGGTAATAGGTTAGCTTCAAGAGTCGCACCTGCGTACAGGCTCAAGCTATTAATAGCCACTTCTGGTAAGCCAAGCTTAAAGCGGATCATTTCGCCTTGCTCGGTCACACGTAGACCACCTTTTAGGCTGCGTGGTGGCTGCGAAAGTAGTGCTGCATGTGCTGGTGCACCGCCACGACCGATACTACCGCCGCGACCGTGGAATAGGGTAATTTCAACGCCTGCTTTATCACATATATCAACCAGTTTTTCCATTGCGCTGTACTGTGCCCAGCCAGCTGACATTACACCCGCATCTTTTGCCGAGTCAGAGTAACCGATCATGACCATTTGATGGTTTTGAATAAAGCCACGGTACCAGTCGATGTTCAGCAGTTGCTCAATAACATCAGCGCCATTATTTAAGTCATCTAATGTTTCGAATAATGGACACACATCCATGCGGAACGGGCAGCCAGCTTCTTGTAGCAGTAAGTGCACTGCTAATACATCAGAAGCGGTACGGGCCATTGAAATAACGTATGCGCCTAAGGCTTCACGAGATTGCTCTGCAATTGCCTTACAGGTTTCAATCACTTCTTTAACTTCTGGAGATGGTTCCCAATTACGTGGAAGCAGTGGACGTTTTGATGATAGCTCACGAACAAGGAAAGCAATTTTATCTTGCTCGCTCCATTGGTCGTAATCGCCTAAACCTAAGTAGCGCGTTAGCTCAGAAATCACATCTGAGTGACGAGTACTTTCTTGGCGAATATCAAGGCGCACAAGGTGAACCCCGAAACACTTAATACGACGTAGCGTATCAAGTAACAGACCATCAGCAATGATTGCCATGCCACATTCATGTAGTGATTGGTAACAAGCGTGAAGCGGTTCCCATAGCTCTTCAACGTCTTGGATCAGAATATCTGAACCTGGCTTTTGACCTTTGATTTTGGCATCAAGGTTATCTCGAGTATGGGTTAATTTAGAGCGTAGCTGTTTTAAGATCGCACGGTAAGGTTCATGCTCTTCGCCTGCTAATTCACGCACTTTCTCATTACACTGAACCATTGAAAGTTCATTGATCAGCTCTTGAATATCAGTCAGGTAAAGATCAGCGGCTTTCCAGCGGGAAAGAAGCAATACTTCGCGAGTTACATTTGAGGTCACAAATGGGTTACCGTCACGGTCACCGCCCATCCATGATGAGAAAGTCACTGGTGATGCATCAAGAGGAAGTGATTCCCCAAGGTGCTGTTGCAGTTTTTCATCAAATAAACGTAGGAACTCAGGTACGGCTTGCCATAGTGAGTTTTCAATCACAGCATAGCCCCATTTCGCTTCATCTAGCGGTGTCGGGCGTTGCTGACGAATAACATCTGAGTGCCATGCTTGAGCAATTAACTGCTCTAAACGCTGCTCTACACGTGCACGCTCTGCCGTTGATAGTTCGCTTAATTCAAGCTGAGATAGGCATTTGTTGATCTGTACCAGTTTGTGGATCATGGTACGGCGTGCAATTTCAGTTGGGTGTGCGGTTAATACTAAATCGATATTCAGCTCACGAACCGCTTCGATAGAATCTAGCTGATTAACATCATTATTTTTGAGTTTATCGAATAACTCGTCGAGTGCGCCAGGGCTACATAATGTGGTTTCACATTGGCGAGAAATGGTGTGGTATTGCTCTGCAATATTTGTGAGGTTTAGGAATTGGCTAAATGCACGAGCAACGGGAAGTAATTGATCGTCCGGTAAGTTTTGTAGCTCATCAATGAGCTTTGCACGATCTTCTTCATTACCAGAATGCGCAGATTTTGATAATTTACGAATAGTTTCGACTTTATCTAACAGTTCGTCACCGTGTGCCGTTTTTATGGTATTGCCGAGCAAGTGGCCCAACATACTTACGTTACTTTTTAACGTGCTGTATTTCTCATTCATATCGCATCCATCTCGTAATTTTGTTACATCCAATTTATCAATCTAACAGACAATCTAGCCGTGATCTCACTTTGAGGTCAACTATCATTACATTTTCGGGCATTAAAACCATGCCATTTTGATTTTGGTCATAAACTAGATTGAAGTCTGTAATTTTGTTTCATTATTGCTCGTTTGATAACAAATAATGGTTAGTAATAATATTGTCGGAAACGCATGTCAAATAGATGAATGATGCAAAACGTTACAAAAAGATGATGAAATGGTTTTAAAAAAGATAACAAAAGAGGTGTTTTTAAGGCTTTATTGTTGACAGTACGTAAATTAACCAGTAAACATATAAATGCAACGCAAACGAATATTTTTTTGCTTGTATTAGCCGTAACCTGAGCAAGGAATGCCGGGTCTCTATTGTTAATTAAGGATGTTTTCACATGAACCAAGCGAAGCTTTTTACTCATACCTTCCGACGACGCTAAGTCATATTTCGCTTGGTGCGTAATGCGCCCCTCATATTGCTGTTCTCAGCACACCTTGTTACACGTTACTGCTGCAAAAATATAAACATAAAAGCCAATTTTGCGCCTGACGGTGACAACTATCATCAAGACTTAAATGGAATTTGTAATGTTAAAGACTCTAATTATCGGTGCAAGCGGCTATACCGGAGCTGAGCTTGCGAAAATGGTTACCCAACATCCTCACCTTGAGCTGGCTGGTTTATTTGTTTCTGAAAATAGTCTTGATGCAGGTAAGTTGCTCAGTGAGCTGCATGGTCAAGTAAAAGGTATTGTTGATTTACCGTTGCAACCGCTAGTTGATCCCAAAGCAATAGCTAAACAAGCAGATATCGTACTGCTGGCAACCGCACATCAAGTGAGTCATGACCTCGCTGCTGACTTTTTAGAACAAGGCTGTCAGGTGTTTGATTTATCAGGTGCATTTCGTGTTAAGGGCGATGATTTCTATACGCAGTACTATGGCTTTGAACATCAATATTCAGACTGGCTTGAGCAAGCAGTTTATGGTTTAGCTGAATGGAATCATGAAGCGATTGCTAGCGCACAGTTAATTGCTGTACCAGGTTGTTATCCAACCGCATCGCAATTGGCACTTAAGCCTCTTATTGAAGCGGGTTTACTTGATACCGAGCAGTGGCCAGTGATCAATGCGGTGAGTGGTGTGTCTGGTGCTGGACGTAAAGCCACCATGACCAACAGTTTCTGCGAAGTAAGCCTACAAGCTTATGGTTTATTCTCTCACCGTCACCAACCTGAAATCAGTACTCATCTCGGTCGCGACGTTATTTTTACTCCTCATCTTGGCAACTTTAAACGTGGCATTCTTGCAACTATTACAGCGAAGCTAGCACAAGGCGTTACGCTAGAGCAGGTAACGGAAGCATTGAACCTAGCATATGCATCTACAGCAGATAAACATGCGGTACGTCTTTTAGGGACACAAGCGGCACGTCTACAGAATGTGGTGGGGACTTGCTTCTGTGATATTGGCTGGCAGGTGGATGGTCAACACATTATTTTAACGTCTGCGATTGATAACCTGTTAAAAGGTGCCTCTTCGCAAGCGATGCAATGCATAAATATTCGAAATGGTTTCCCTCAATTAACCGCTTTAGTGTAGGAGTTCGATGATGAGTCAGGTTCCATTAGTCATTAAGTTAGGTGGTGCAGTACTTTCATGTACTGAAACGTTAGAAAAATTGTTTTCAGCGATTAATGCTTATCAAGAAAACTCTCATCGCCCACTGATGTTAGTGCATGGCGGCGGCTATTTGGTTGACGATTTAATGGCAAAGCTGCAATTACCAACAGTGAAAAAGCAGGGCTTACGTGTTACCCCAAGTGAACAAATTCCTGTGATTGCTGGCGCACTTGCTGGGACGGCAAACAAGCTGCTGCAAGGTCAGGCGATCAAATCAGGAGTTAAAGCTGTTGGCCTAAGTTTGGCTGATGGTGGTTTGTGTGAAGTTTCACAGTTAGATCCTGAGTTAGGCTCAGTAGGAAATGCAAAGCCGGGTAATGGCACACTGGTTTCACACATCATGGCATCGGGTTATATGCCAATCATTAGCTCGATTGGTTTAGATGCACAGGGCGAGTTAATGAATGTGAATGCGGATCAAGCAGCTGTTGCTGTGGCTGCTGCCGTTGATGGTGAGTTGGTATTACTCTCTGATGTGAGTGGTGTGTTAGATGGCAAAGGGCATTTGATTGAAACATTAACGGAAACCAAAGCGGAAGCGTTGATTGAACAAGCGGTGATCACTGATGGCATGATTGTCAAAGTGCGTGCAGCTTTCGATGCCGCTAAAGCCCTAGGTCGTCCAATTGAAGTGGCAAGCTGGCGTTATCCTGAAAAGTTAACCTCTTTGTTTGATGGGCAAAGTATCGGTACCAAATTTACTCTGTAATTGAATTTTAAATTAGCAATATTAAGCACATCGCCTGAACGGAATACCCGCAAGGCTGAGAAGGAGAGCAGCACATGAGCAAGATAAATAAAGTTGTATTGGCTTATTCGGGTGGTTTAGATACATCAGCCATTATTCCATGGTTGAAAGAGAACTATGACTGTGAAGTTGTCGCGTTCGTGGCAGATGTGGGTCAAGGTGAAGAAGAGCTAGAAGGCATTGAAGAGAAAGCGTTAGCTTCTGGTGCGTCAGCGTGTTACATCGCCGATCTTAAAGAAGAGATGGTAAAAGATTATATCTACCCATCACTTAAAACAGGTGCGGTATACGAAGGTAAATACCTGCTTGGTACTTCAATGGCACGTCCAATCATCGCTAAAGCACAAGTTGAATGTGCATTAGAAGTGGGTGCCGATGCACTGTGTCACGGTTGTACTGGTAAAGGTAATGATCAGGTGCGTTTTGAAGGTGCATTTGCCGCACTAGCACCACAATTAAAAGTAATCGCACCTTGGCGTGAGTGGGATCTACGTAGCCGTGAAGCACTGCTAGATTACCTTGCTGAGCGTAATATTCCATGTACTGCATCACTGGAGAAAATTTACTCTCGTGACGCGAATGCTTGGCATGTGTCAACCGAAGGTGGCGTACTGGAAGATACGTGGAACGCACCAAACGATCTCTGTTGGGTTTGGACAAAAGATCCAGAGCAAGCACCGGATCAAGCTGAAACAGTCACACTTAAGATTGAACAAGGTGAAGTGGTTGCCGTTGATGGTGAAGCAATGACGCCATACAACGTGCTGACTTACCTTAATGAAAAAGGTATCGAGCACGGTGTTGGTCGTATCGATATCGTTGAAAACCGTCTGGTTGGTATGAAGTCTCGTGGTTGTTATGAAACACCAGGGGGCACCATCATGATGGAAGCACTGCGTGCGGTTGAGCAGCTAGTACTCGATAAAGAATCGTTCGATTTCCGCCAAACATTGGGTCTTAAAGCATCGCACCTTATCTATGATGGTCGTTGGTTCACACCATTGTGTCAGTCTCTGCTTGCTGCAGCTGATGAGCTAGCAAAAGATGTTAGCGGTGAAGTTGTGGTGAAGCTATACAAAGGTCAAGCGACGGTGATCCAGAAGCGTTCAACTAACAGCTTGTACTCAGAAGAGTTTGCAACCTTCGGTGAAGATGAGGTTTACGATCACAGCCATGCTGGTGGTTTCATCCGTCTTTACTCGTTAGCAAGCCGTATTCGTGCGCTAAATAGCCAAAAGAAATAATCAGTAATACATTCAACGGGGCTCCCTACCTACGCCCCGTTGAATTCACGCCATAACAAGATAAGCAAGTCGATACGCAGAGCAAAGGAGAGGTACCATGGCATTATGGGGCGGACGTTTTAGTCAGGCAGCTGACACACGGTTTAAACAATTCAATGATTCACTGCGCTTTGACTACCGTCTTGCTGAGCAAGATATTGTTGGCTCAATCGCATGGTCTAAAGCCCTTCGTCAGGTCGATGTATTAACTGAGCAAGAGCAGCAAAAGCTTGAGTTGGCATTGAATGAACTAAAACTTGCTGTGATGGAAGATCCTGAGCAAATTTTACGTTCAGATGCGGAAGATATTCATAGTTGGGTCGAGCAACAGTTGATTGCCAAAGTCGGTGATTTAGGTAAGAAGCTTCATACCGGACGTTCACGTAATGATCAGGTAGCGACCGATTTAAAACTCTGGTGTCGTCAGCAAGGTCAGCAATTATTGTTAATGCTCGATCGCCTACAGCAGCAATTGGTGATGGTGGCTCGTGATCATCAAGCAACCGTATTGCCTGGTTATACTCACTTGCAACGTGCTCAGCCTGTGACGTTTGCCCATTGGTGTTTGGCTTATGTTGAGATGTTTGAACGAGACTATTCTCGTTTAACTGATGCGCTCGATCGTTTAGATACCTGTCCGTTAGGCTCTGGCGCACTGGCGGGTACGGCTTATCCGATTGATCGTGAAGTCTTGGCTCATAGCTTAGGTTTCCACCGTGCAACCCGAAACAGTTTAGATTCAGTCTCTGATCGCGATCATGTGATGGAGCTGCTTTCTACCGCTTCTATCTCTATGCTTCACTTATCTCGTATGGCAGAAGATCTGATTTTCTATAACTCAGGTGAATCTAACTTTATTGAGTTAGCCGATACCGTGACATCAGGTTCATCTTTGATGCCACAGAAGAAAAACCCAGATGCATTAGAACTTATTCGTGGTAAATGTGGGCGTGTGTATGGCGCGATGACTGGCATGATGATGACGGTTAAAGCCTTACCGCTTGCATACAACAAAGACATGCAAGAAGACAAAGAAGGCTTGTTTGACGCCCTTGATAGCTGGCATGACTGTATGGAAATGGCAGCGCTGTGTTTTGATGGTATCAAGGTCAACAAAGACCGTACTTTAGAAGCGGCTATGCAAGGTTATTCTAATGCAACAGAGCTTGCAGATTATTTGGTTGCGAAAGGTATTCCATTCCGTGAAGCGCACCATATTGTTGGTGTAGCAGTAGTGGCAGCAATTGCTAAAGGTTGTGCATTAGAAGAGTTATCACTTGAAGAGATGAAGCAATTCTCTGACGTGATTGATGACGACGTGTATCCAATTCTAACTATTGAATCGTGTTTAGATAAACGTTGTGCGCTCGGTGGTGTGGCACCAAATCAAGTGGATTACGCCATTGGTCAGGCTGAAAAACGCTTAGAAAAACGTTACTCACCAAGCGTGAAAGTGCGTGGCGCTCGCTTAACCGATCTTGATGCGATTGAAGGTATGGTGGTGTACTGGGCAGGGCTTGGTGAAAACTTACCGCGTAATCGCAATGAGTTAGTGCGTGATATTGGCTCGTTTGCGGTTGCTGAGCATCATGGTGTTGTGACAGGTTGTGCATCATTATATGTTTATGATTCAGGGCTTGCGGAAATTCGCTCTTTAGGTGTTGAAGCTGGTTGGCAACAGCAAGGTCAAGGCAAAGCCATTGTTGAGCATTTACTAGAAAAAGCCGAGCAAATGGCGATTAAGAAAGTCTTTGTTCTGACCCGTGTACCTGAGTTCTTTATGAAGCGAGGCTTTACTCCAACATCGAAATCCTTATTGCCAGAGAAGGTAATGAAAGATTGCGATCGCTGTCCTCGTCAGCATGCTTGTGATGAAGTCGCGCTTGAAGTGCGATTGGATCAGGAGCAGCGTATTCCGACAGTCAACGTTGCTTAATTGTAGTTATTTGCGAGATAGAAAAAAGCCCTCATGTGATGTGACCCCATAAAGTTGGACATTTCGGTTAAGCGGCTTGTAAGGCCTGATTTCGATATTCAATCGGAGTCAG
>NZ_SSMG01000228.1 GCF_009873615.1 Photobacterium lucens | reverse complement strand
AAAAGATTTATCAATGATACTAGTGACCAATTTGATTCGCTTCTTTATATAAAGAGGGGTATCAGCACAGTCAATTCATTCATCATTTATGATGAATTAACAGTATTCATTGAGCCGGTCGAAAGACCAACAAAACTTTAATTGAAGAGTTTGATCATGGCTCAGATTGAACGCTGGCGGCAGGCCTAACACATGCAAGTCGAGCGGCAGCGACTTAACTGAACCTTCGGGGAACGTTAAGGGCGGCGAGCGGCGGACGGGTGAGTAATGCCTGGGAATATGCCCTGATGTGGGGGATAACTATTGGAAACGATAGCTAATACCGCATAATCTCTTCGGAGCAAAGAGGGGGACCTTCGGGCCTCTCGCGTCAGGATTAGCCCAGGTGGGATTAGCTTGTTGGTGAGGTAATGGCTCACCAAGGCAACGATCCCTAGCTGGTCTGAGAGGATGATCAGCCACACTGGAACTGAGACACGGTCCAGACTCCTACGGGAGGCAGCAGTGGGGAATATTGCACAATGGGGGAAACCCTGATGCAGCCATGCCGCGTGTATGAAGAAGGCCTTCGGGTTGTAAAGTACTTTCAGTAGGGAGGAAGGCAGTGTCGTTAATAGCGGCATTGTTTGACGTTACCTACAGAAGAAGCACCGGCTAACTCCGTGCCAGCAGCCGCGGTAATACGGAGGGTGCGAGCGTTAATCGGAATTACTGGGCGTAAAGCGCATGCAGGCGGTCTGTTAAGCAAGATGTGAAAGCCCGGGGCTCAACCTCGGAACAGCATTTTGAACTGGCAGACTAGAGTCTTGTAGAGGGGGGTAGAATTTCAGGTGTAGCGGTGAAATGCGTAGAGATCTGAAGGAATACCGGTGGCGAAGGCGGCCCCCTGGACAAAGACTGACGCTCAGATGCGAAAGCGTGGGGAGCAAACAGGATTAGATACCCTGGTAGTCCACGCCGTAAACGATGTCTACTTGGAGGTTGTGGCCTTGAGCCGTGGCTTTCGGAGCTAACGCGTTAAGTAGACCGCCTGGGGAGTACGGTCGCAAGATTAAAACTCAAATGAATTGACGGGGGCCCGCACAAGCGGTGGAGCATGTGGTTTAATTCGATGCAACGCGAAGAACCTTACCTACTCTTGACATCCAGAGAACTT
>NZ_SSMG01000227.1 GCF_009873615.1 Photobacterium lucens | reverse complement strand
TTCTTTAGTAATGTATTATTGGAGAGCAGCAAAAGTTTCAGAAAAAATTAAAAATGTATAGCATCAGTAATGTGTATTAAAAGTACCGATAAACCTAAGAGATTTATCTATGTAGATATAAAAACACTAAGGGATGATGCAGAAAAAGTTTAATCATACTTTTCAAGTGATCATTAAGTCTCAACTCAATTAAATAGAGGTATTATTTTATGAAAAATACGTCAAAACGATATTGCTAAAGTTTCTTTTTTGTTTGCAATAATTGAGGGTAATGCTTTGTGTGGGGCGGATTGTGTACACAATGAGATATATGCATGGTGATTTCTTTTCTACATTTATATTTGCCATTATCGGCAGCATTGTTGATGGATTAATTGGTGTGGTTATTGGTGCTATATCCAAAAAGTCGACTAACTCATTTCGTTATAGCCGACTAAATGATGAATAAGTAACGTTTACTTAATACCTTCTTCTTTAAATCGCTTGGTTATACGTTGTTGAATTTTAGGACCAAGTTTCTTACCAAATTCTTGTCCGACTAACATGCCTTCTTGGTTGATAAGCGGCATCACTCGAATTAACTTTTTACCAAATTCTGTATCGTTAATTTCAATCATTTTTCGCAGTTCATCTTCTGTGAAATGCTTATTGTAGATTGGGTACATCATGGTTTTAAAGCTGTCGTTAATGACAAACTCCTCATCCATGATGGTGTTGATCTCTTCTTCCACAATATCAAACGCTTTGGGATTAATGTCGGGCTTAGATTGCTTTAAGATCACCGTCATTTGTTGAGTAAACAGATCAGAGTATTGCTTACCAACAGCGACGGCTGATTGTCCTGTTTGCGCGAGTAGCTTATCAATCAGTTGCTTTTTCGATACTGGAATGTCGTCTGTGGTAGCGGAGACATTAAATGACAGCGCAAGTAAGGTTGCTGCTATGATCTTTTTACTAAACATGTTCATCCCTTGATTTTTATTTTGTATTAACGTGTTTTAGCAAAAAAATGCATGAGATATAAATTTAGGAGTGAGTTGTGTGAAACAGATCAGTTGGGGAATGCAGAGTAGCAGATAGTTAAGTGGTAACGAATGAAAGGAATGACCGCTGTATACACTATTGAGTCGTATATACAGCGGGAAATATCAGTTAGCGCAAACAGAACAACTTGGTTGCTTCATTAGCTTCATTTCACGCCAGCTCATTGATAACGCATCTAGCATTAACAGTTTGCCTGTGAGTGGTGTACCCATGTTAGCAACAACTTTAATTGCTTCCATCGCTTGTACTGCACCAACAATGCCAACGACAGGTGACATAATGCCAGCTTCAACACAGCTTAAGGTTTGTTGACCAAATAGGGCACTTAAACACTGATAACAAGGCTCGTTATCTTGGTACGCATACACACTGATTTGACCTTCCATGCGGATCGCAGCACCAGAGATCAGTGGTGTTTTGGTTTTAAAACATAGGCGGTTAAGTTGATTACGGGTATCAACGTTATCGCTACAGTCCAAGACGATGTTGTGGCTTTCAATCAGTGGCAGCAGTTCTTCATCAGATAAGCGTTTAGCAATGGTATCAACCGAAATATAAGGGTTGATACGGCATAATGCCGCTTTGGCTGAATCGACCTTTAACATGCCGACGGTAGCATCGTGATGAAGCACTTGGCGTTGAAGGTTTGAAACCTCAACTTTGTCATCATCAATTAAGGTTAATTTACCTACACCAGCGGCTGCTAAATATTGGGTTGAAGCACAACCTAAGCCGCCAGCACCAAGTACCAACATCGATGAGGCTTTTAACGCTTCTTGACCATCAAAATCAAACTGACGCAAAATGATCTGGCGGTTATAACGCAGCATTTCATCATCAGTCAGTTCAACGTTATTTGTGTTATCTGTTGTCATCTGAAATACCGCTTCTTAGTACAGCGTGTGGTTGAAGATTTCGATAGTCACATCTTCACCTGCTTGTACACGACCACGTTCTTGCTCTAATACCACAAAACAGTTTGCTAGGTGCATGGAACTAAACGCACCAGAGCCTTGATTACCTGTAGTTGCCACTTCAAATTGACCTTCAGCGTTAATGCTGTAAATACCACGTTGGAAATCAGTACGACCCGGACGTTTCTTAAATAGGGTAGTCGCTTTGGCTTTTACACGTACTGGTGGTTGGTATTGGCTGTTACCAGCAAGTTTTGCCAACATTGGCTGTACTAATTGATATAACGTTAGCATTGCAGAGACAGGGTTGCCTGGTAGACCACAGAACCATGCGTTGTTGATTTTACCGAACGCAAAAGGTTTACC
Organism: Photobacterium lucens; assembly: GCF_009873615.1. Taxonomy (GTDB): domain Bacteria; phylum Pseudomonadota; class Gammaproteobacteria; order Enterobacterales; family Vibrionaceae; genus Photobacterium; species Photobacterium lucens. The sequence goes on along the minus strand of NZ_SSMG01000227.1, from coordinate 6,364 downwards.
CGGTTTCATCGCAATCTTCCAGAAACCGATTTGACCTTCTTGATCTAAAATATCTTTGGTGTAATCCGCTTCACCTACGCTCACGCCACCAGAAGTGATTAATACATCTGCTTCTGTTGAGCCTTTAAGGAAAGCGTCACGCAGTTTTTCAGGGCAATCAGGAATAATGCCAAGATCGAGTACTTCACAGCCGAACTTTTCCAATAGCGCACGAATACCGTAACGGTTGCTGTCGTAGATTTGACCTGCTTCTAATGTTTCACCAACAGGACGTAATTCATCACCTGTTGAGAAGAACGCCACTTTTGGTCGGTGAAATGCTTCAACGTGTGCAATACCCAATGATGCTAACAGCGGCATTTCACGAGCTGTTAAACGTGTACCTGTTACTAGCACTGTTTCACCAAGGCTGACATCATCACCAATAGGGCGTACGTTATCGTTCGCTTTTGGTTTGATATTAAACGTGATGTTATCGCCATCAACAGCCGTTTCTTCTTGCATAATCACGGTATCAGTACCTGCTGGCATTTCAGCACCTGTCATAATACGAATACATTGGCCAGCTTGGCATTCACCTTCAAATGGAATACCTGCAAAAGATTTACCGGCTAACACTAGCGTATCTGTGCTTGCTAAATCTTCAGCACGTAGGGCGTAACCATCCATTGCGGAGTTAGCGAAAGGCGGCACATTAATTGGTGAAAGAATATCTTGTGCTAGCACTAATCCCATCGCATCTGCTAATGCAACCGTTGACGTTTTAGTTAAAGGTGAAACTTGCTCAAGAATGTTATTAATTGCAGTCTCAACGGGCATAAGGCCTGGTACGTCGCAGCATCCCATAGTGGTATCCATCTTTTATAATTGAATCATAGTGGCTCTGAATTACTATCAAGAGTTGTAGATAGAAATATTAATAATACTTCAGAGCCCAGAGAAAATAGTATCTTTCATTATATTACCCTTTCTTACTAAGGGCTGTAAGAGATTGATTATGCCAAAATTAGACCAATTGGACTAATCCCTATTAAATGGGAGGTGTAATTATTTCCATTTGGGGGTATTCTTCGTATGTTTTTAGCGCTGGCGAGCGAAAACAGGCTTGTTTTATGGCATTTCAGCCTGTGCCAGTTGGAGGAAAAGAATGACAGCATTAAGTGAATCTGCAGTACTAGTCCGTGATGCATTAGCAGCCCGTGGTCTTGAAACCCCAATGGTTGAACAGGTTGTTAGCCGCGAAGAGAAAAAAGAAAAGATTGAATACCACATGCGTGAGATCTTATCGTTACTCGCACTAGATCTGACGGATGATAGCTTGGTTGAAACCCCACACCGTATTGCGAAAATGTACGTTGATGAAGTGTTTTCTGGCCTAGATTACGCAAACTTTCCAAAAATCACGGTTATTGAAAATAAAATGAACTGTGATGAGATGGTGCGTGTTAAAGATATTACGCTAACCAGTACTTGTGAACACCACTTAGTGACTATAGATGGTAAAGCAACCGTTGCTTATATTCCTCGTGGTAAAATCATCGGTCTATCTAAAATCAACCGTATTGTTCGCTTCTTTGCGCAGCGCCCACAGGTTCAAGAGCGTTTAACACAGCAAGTATTAGTTGCGTTGCAAACCTTACTTGAAAGCGATGACGTTGCTGTCACCATTGATGCAACGCATTACTGCGTGAAAGCGCGCGGTGTTATGGATGCAACCAGTGTAACAACAACGACGGCACTGGGTGGTATTTTTAAGAAGAACCCAGCGACACGTGCTGAGTTTTTAAATGGAATTCGTTAATTACTAATTTGAAATGAATGAGTTGTTGAATTTTAAAACAAAAATAGGCAATTTTATTAGTAATTAAGCAAAAATGCTGGTCGATGATTGACTGGCATTTTTTTTATCTCATACTGAGGCTGCCGCTATCGTTTTGGTTACGTTTTAAAGGTCGTTCATGGATTTAATTAAGCTTTCTCGTATTAGCATGAAACATTTGATCACTTTGCATGTAATGCTAGATACCTTAAGTGTAACGGCATGTGCAGAGCGACTTTGTGTTAGTCCATCGTCGGTGAGTAAAACCTTAAGCCAACTGCGTGATAACTTAAATGATGAGTTGTTTTATCGTCATGGAAATAAGCTGATTTCAACGCCATTAGCACGTCGTTTAGGCCCAACGGTGCATCAAATGATCAGTGATATGAACCAGATCATGACCAAAGAAGCGTTCCAACCTGAAGATTATGAAGGTAGTTTTTCACTGGCGATGCGTGAAAGTACCTTTGAGCTCATTGCTCGCGGTTTGCATTCCCATGTTTTAAAACAAGCACCGAATGTACGATTAGATATTTGGTCTAAAGACAGTATTGGTTTTGATGGTTTAACCAAAGGTATTCTGGACTTCGTTATTTTGCCTCATGATTTAAGTCAGCCGCCATTAATGCAAAATAATTTGGTATGGCAAACCCTGTTTACTGATGAAATGATTTGCTTAATGGCACACGATCATCCGTTGGTGGATAAAGAGCTAACGGTAGAAGATTATTTAAATTGTGGTCATATTGGGATTTTAGATAGCGACTTAAGTGTGCCATTTTTTGAAATGCAATTAGCTCAACAACATAGAAAACGTAAAGTTGTTGTCAATGTGGCTGACTTTGGTGGGGCAGCAACTATGTGCCATAACAGTGATTTATTGTTTACTTGTTCCCACCGTTGGGCAAATACGGCATTGCAATCGAAAGCACTGATTCAAAAAACGTTACCATTTAACTATGGCAAAGTAGCATATAGCCTTGTTTGGCATCAGCCGAGTATGAATGATCCTGCTGTGCGTTGGCTACATCAACAGATCCTCGACTTTTGTGGTGTAAAACCCGATGTGGAAATGAATACGCAATAAGCTCACGAAGTTATCACGCTCTACTGACAATCACTTTTTTGCGGTCATTATCCTTTAGCAAATCGCAAGGAGGAGATAACCGTGAAGGGATTGAGTTTATTACTGTTAATAGGGCTGGTAACAAGCACGAATAGTTACGCAATATCAAAATTCACATTTGCCCAGCAGACATGGATGAACCGATCATTGTTTTGTTTACAGCAAATAAATGGTTATCTTGAAGGTAAGGAAAGGTTAGATCCTATGGTGGCATACGCAGTGCGTGATTTTGATAAAGAGCGGCAAAATATCATGTTATTGCGAAAAATTTTGCATACACCTTCCGCTGAATCCCTTCGACAATATTGTGAATACCATCAGCAGGTAGATTATCCATCGTCTTAATCGCTGATAATTTAGTATGTTGCTGTATATAAAAAGTCGCAGTATGAGGCTATCCATACCGCGACTCTCGAAAAGACAATTGTTATTAGTACATCGCAGGTAATACGATATTTTGTACTCCGTGTTGTGCTAACTTATTGTGAAAATTATCGATTTCTTCTTTGCTACATTCATCCCAGCTAAGTGCCTCACCTGTAACACCATGGTGTCTAAATGCGTTAAGCTTTATTTTTACGCTGCCTGAAAATGGGCGTAAGTAATGAGACACTTGCTCGATATGTTCGAGGAAATCCGTTTTATCTGGAATATGAAGCAACCTTATCTCATGTAATTTATTATGAGAATGCAGGAAGTTGATGGCTTCAAATACACGATGGTTACTTCTGTTCGTTAACCAATGATGGGTTTCATCATGCCATGCTTTGAGATCAATCATCGCTCCATCTAAATAAGGTAATAAGTGTTTCCAGCCAGTTGTGCCTAAACTACCATTACTGTCGATCATACAGGTTAAGTGTTTTAATGAAGCTGTAGTTTTAACCAATCTAAACAGTGCGACAATAAAGGGTAAGTTCAGCGATGCTTCACCACCTGAGACCGTAATACCATTAATGAAAAGTCGATTTTCTTGGATCTTTTCAATTAGCTGCGAAACTGAAATAGATTCTGTTTTAGGGCTTGCTTGTTTAGGGCATACCTCAATGCATTTATCGCATTCTGTACATGCTGCTTTATTCCAGATCACTTTCGGTTTGTTATCAATGTACTTTGTTTGAAGTGCCTGTGTAGGGCAGTGTTCTACACAGGCAGTACAATGATTACATACCCCAATGGTTTGAGGATTATGACAGTTTTTACAGTTGTAATTACATCCTTGAAAAAAGATAACCATTCGGTTGCCAGGTCCATCTACGCATGAAAAATTTAGAATTTTACTGATAGAGGCTGAAATCATTGTTTAAACTCTTACTTATTACCGACTAGTTGTTCAAATTTCGGCATTTGCTCGTGGCTTAATACCCTTGGCAAACGTTGTAAAATAGCGGTTTGCTCACTGGCTTCTGAACCTAACCATGTGGTATTGGTTCGTGAGCCTTGTTGTTTAAATTTGGCGATATCTGAAAGTTTGATCATATAGCCTGTTACACGTACTAAATCATTGGAATGCACGTTGGCCGTAAACTCTCTAAAGCCCATACTTAATGCGCCTTGGCATAATGCAACCATGGCTTGTGGGTTTTGTTTTACTGTTTCATCAATGGTTAAAATATCGCTGATCCCAGACAAATAGTATTTATGGTGTGCTGCCAGTGCTTTTACGTGAGTGACTGGATCGGGCTCACTGCCATAAGGGATACGAATACCTGGGGTTACGTCTTGATCACAGCTAATCCCACCTTGTGAATGCAGTAATGCACGTTGTTTATAACCGTATTTCACTGGTGTATTCGTAACAATGTCACTTAGTAATTCGGTAATTGCTAATGCTAACGTGTTTGCTGCTGCACTATGACCATATTGTTCAGTTGAACCTGACTTTTCTAATAGCAGGTTAACGGCTTCAGCCATGCCATAAATACCAAACATTGGAGCAAAACGGGCTTCTTCAATTAAACCTTCTTGTACTAAGAAGCTATTAAAGAAATTCGATTCTTCATGTAAGAAAGCAGAACGAGCGTCAATAAGGCCAAAGGTTAATTGGCAGTAGTGAGGTAGCACTTGCGTTAAGAAATCATCCACATCCAATGCTTTTTTCACTGCTTCTTTTAAATTCAAACGTACTAATGTATTCGCGCCACCAGCAAGTGGCAGTGAGTTATAACAACTCACAATGCCAAACCCTTGCTCACCAAAGGTATCTTTAAACATTGGGTAATTTGCAATGTGTGGCTTGCTGCATTCACAAATGTTTTTACAAGCTTGCTCAAGTAATGATGCAGGTGTGATGTCTGCGTCATACATAAAGGTTAAATTTGGTGCAACTTGTTTAAGTTCAGCATCAATTTTTAAAATTGTACGACAGATAATATTGTCAGTAGGACCAATATTGGCATGCATGAAGGCATCAGGTAGGGTGCGATCAAGCATGATCCAGAAGTTTCTTAATTTCTTATAAATGCTTGCTTCATCTTCATTGTTAACAAATGGTAACAATAAATCATCAAGCTGCCCGATATAGACAGGATAATTAGTGACTGACGGAACATGGTGATAAATAATCGTCAGTGCATTTAATGCGTCGTCCAAATCTTTTGCAGGCTCTAGCTCTAAATAGCTCGAACCATGCTGAAGGTATTTTGCATAGTCTGGTAGCACGTAACGAGGTTTGAAAGGAGCGTTACCTTCAAACATGTCACAGATAATGCCTTCATCTTTAGCTAGCAAAATTTCGTCACTTACAGACATATAGTCTACAATTGCTTCAGCTTCTAAGGAGAGAAACAGGTTTTTTTGTTTAGGACTCAATGTAGGTGAAGTAATAATCTGTTTGATTTTTAATTGTGATGACATTGCTCGTAACCGTACTTGTTATTGTATGGCGGCACTTTAGTCGAGATATGTTATTTCCAGAAGTGAAAAAGAATTAATATAGCTTTTCCAAAAAGGAAAACATAAGTAGAAGGATAATTAGTATGAAAAAGTGGGCATTATTATTATCAGTTGTTGGTATGACGGCAGCGTTAGCAGGCTGTAATAAAGAAGAACCAAAACAGCCTGAGCAACCAAAAAAAGAAGCGGTTGGTATGGCGAATCCAGCTTCTGTTTACTGTGAAAAGCAGGGTGGCAAACTTGAGATTAAAAAAGAAGAAAAAGGTGAGGTAGGGTATTGCCATCTTGCTGATGGTAAAGTGGTTGAAGAGTGGGAATACTACCGCGAAAACAACAAGTAAGTTCGTTTTTTGAACAATGCTGAAAGTAAGCTCTCGATAAAACGTCGAATAACTCGCAGTATTTAATATTTTAGATAAATGGTGTTTTTATGAACACCATTTTTAATCGTTATGTTTTATCTTTAAAAATCAATGTTTTATTTTTTATGATTTGAGCTCATTCAACATAAAAAATCTTGATAC
>NZ_SSMG01000226.1 GCF_009873615.1 Photobacterium lucens | reverse complement strand
TAACAATATAAAGCTTAATGCATGGATGATAACAGAATAAGTAGTTGGAAACTACAGTGTATTTCTGTTGGTTAGGTAATTGCACTATCTATATAGATATGTGGAGCGGAATATGACACAAATTAATAAAAAGGCATGGATTGCAAATGTTGCAGCTGGAGTATTATTCAGTAGCGTATCCATGAGTATTAGCGCAGCACCGACACACGGTAAAAATGTCATTGGCTATTTAACGCAATGGGAAGCATCAAAAGGTGTTGAAGCTGGTTATTCTACTCAAGGTGAGGCAACACACTTAAATGTCAATTTAGACATTTATTCTATTATTAACTTCTCATTCTTTGGGGTGGCGAATAATGGCTCGTTACACAGTGCTGATTTTCGTAACCCAACATTATATTTAGAAGGTGCTGAACAAGAGCCTGCATCATTATTGAATACTCAACAGAATAGCGGTTGGGACTTACCTATTTTATGGGGTGAGCTTGAATACTTGAATTATTTTCCATTTGATGAAGTTTCTGATGCGGAAAATATGGCAAAAGTAAAAGAACAAGGTTTTGTGAAATCAGGACATGGTTGGTTACACGAGCCTTCAGGTATTACCGGTAATTTACCTATTCCATTAAAAAAGGAAGGGGGAGCCCCCGGTTTAATTGATTTAGCACACCAAAATGGCGTTAAAGTCATGGCGTCGATTGGTGGTTGGAGCATGTCTAAACACTTTCCTGCAATGGCAGCAGATCCTGCAAAAAAAGCACGCTTTTTAGCTGATGTTGATCGTTTAATGGCACTGGGGGTCGATGGTATTGATATTAATTGGGAATACCCTGGTTTTGGTGGCTTAAACTTTAGTGGCAGTGTTGATGATTTCGATAACTTTGCTCAACTGATGGAAGATATTCGTGCTCGCATTGGCAGTGATAAATTACTTTCCGCGGCATTTTCTGCATCGACTGCAAAATTAGAAGGCTTTGATTGGAATCGATTAGATAAGTCGATGGACTTCTTTAATATGCTCACATTCAATCTTGATGGTGGCTGGTCTGATGTTGCTGGGCATAATGCGCCTTTATACCCATACCCTGAGCAAGAAAGTGAAGCGCTAAATTTAGAGTTATTGCGAAAATGGTTGGCTGAGCATGGTATTTCATCTGAAAAAGTTAATTTAGGTTTGGCTTTTTACGGCAGAGGGGTACAAACAACTGCGTCTAAAGCTTATATCGGTGCTCCAACAGCGAAAAGAAATATGACTTTTGCGATTGATGGACCAGCATATTCAGCTGCCGATGTGACTAATTGGCCGGCACATGATGGACAGCCTAATTATAATGAAATTGTAAAATCGACGGGATGGGAGCATCTGTGGGATGCTAATGCAGACATTCCCTATGCAGTAAAAGATCAATATATCTTAAGTTACGATAACCCTGAGTCGATCACAAAAAAAGCGGAATATGTTCTTAATCATGATCTGGGTGGTGTGATTATTTGGCAAGCAAATGGAGATATTCAGTGTGAAGGAACATTTATTAATTATGGTAATAGGCTAAAGAAATGTACTCAGTTACGCTCACCACTCGCTGAAGCTGTAGATCATGTTTTTAGTCACAGTGATAAAAATACACCGCCAGTTTTAACTACACCTAACATGTTAACGGTTGAATCAGGACAAACAGTCACGTTTTCAGTTTCAGCGACAGATATTGATAATAACGCTTTAACATTTACTGCTGTTAATGCCAATGTTACAAATCATAATAATGGCACCGCTACAGTGACTTACTCTGCACCACACACAACGGAAGCTATAAAGAGCAGCATTACTATCATTGTTTCTGATGGAGAGGCGAGCGTGTCTAAATCAACGCTAGTTGATGTACTGCCAGCCCCATTAGCTCCTGATGCGAATGAATGGAATGCCGATACTGTTTATAACGGTGGCGATAAAGTTGCTTATGACGGTAAGAAGTATATCGCTCAGTGGTGGACAAAAGGTGAGCGACCAGATATATCACCGGTTTGGGTTGAAGATAGCTCAACAGAATCGAGTACGGTTGCCAAATGGAAGCCCTCAGTTGCTTACAGTGGCGGTCATAGAGTTGAATATCGAGGTGATATATACCAAGCGAAGTGGTGGACGAAAGGCGACAAACCCGATCGTCCTGATTCGCCGTGGGAACTTGTAAAGTTGAAGTAAGACACCTTGTAAAAGTAGCCTATTGTGAATCGTCATCACAATAGGCTTTTTTTTCATCGATAATTTTATCCATGGTTATACTCATATAGATGTTGAGACTAATAATGGAGAAATAGAATGGAATTAACAAACAATAAAGGCGAAGTGGCGGTATTAGCTGATAATTTAACGCTGAAAGAAATTGCTGAAATGGGCTTCTCAATTGATTTGTGTGATAACGCTTTTGATGAAACAGAGCATTGGGTTGCAAAGTCTGAACAAAATGAATAATTATCGAAAAAATAAACGCCTCGTTATTAAATGAGGCGTTTTATTTTATGGGATTTAATAAATTACAATAATTAAGTCCCTATTCTAAACAGATAAAGATGCAATAAAAAAGTGAGAGGAGTACCGTTATAACAATGGGTATTGTTGAGTGAGTGAATAAATGAATATCGAAAATAAAGCATTATTAGATAAAGTCATGGCATTGGAAGGTAAAGACTTAACGCATTTAACGGAAGAAGAGAAAAAGGTATTTGATAGCTTTAAAGCGCATGAACATGAGTTTGGTATCCGCCTTGATGTTGTTACTGAAGCTCCCATTTCTGAGCTTGAGCAAGGAACATCGTCCTATTTGACAAATGAGTTAGTACAACGCTATCCGAAGCAGATTATAGTGATAAAAGAGTAAGATAATTGAAATATATAC
>NZ_SSMG01000225.1 GCF_009873615.1 Photobacterium lucens | reverse complement strand
TTAAAGGTTATTGGCTAGGAAACCCACAACCAAAAGTGAAAGCAGAGTTTTCATTATTTGTTAACTTCACAAATTTGCTTTCACTAAGCCAATCGATATACTTCATCACTCTGTTAACCTAGTTAATCACATCATTATTCTTCTACTATTCATCCCTATTAACGAATAATTACCTAGTACATATAACAGCATTACCAAACATAACCATTAAGATTTATATCGATAAAATATGGTTTATCCATGATAAAATTGTGATATAAACGCAATGCAAACGTTTGCGTGACTAGTAAAGCAATGAAATTCAGCATCTATAGCCACTCATAGAGCTCTCACGCAACCAGCATATTGTTTCTACTGTGAGGAAATAAGCCTATATGAAAAGCGACATCGATATTTGCCGCGACACTCGACTTACGCCAATTGAACACATCGCTGAACAAGCTGGTATTCAACAGCAAGAGCTCACTCCGCAAGGAACATTAAAAGCCAAAGTTAAACCTGCAATTCTAAAAAGACTGGCTGACAAAGAGGAAGGTAAATTAGTTGTCGTTACCGCCATTACGCCGACCCCTCTTGGTGAAGGCAAAACAGTAACCACCATTGGCTTAGCACAAGGCTTAGCTAAGATTAATCGCTCTGTTATGGCATGTATCCGACAACCATCTATGGGTCCTGTCTTTGGGGTAAAAGGTGGTGCTGCTGGCGGTGGTTATAGCCAAGTTGCACCAATGGAGAAACTCAACCTGCACTTAACCGGTGATATTCATGCAGTAACGGCTGTACATAACCTTGCAGCAGCAGCTTTAGATGCCCGCTTATATCATGAGTCACGTTTAGGTTATGACGAATTCAGCGCCAAAACAGGCTTGCCAGCTCTTCGTATTGATATAAATAATATCTGCTGGAAACGCGTGATGGATCATAACGATCGCGCATTACGCATGATCACCATTGGTCAAAACGAGCCAGGTAAAACCATTAACGGTTTAGAACGTCATGATGGCTTTGATATCACCGCGGCTTCAGAGCTGATGGCCATTCTTGCGCTTGCTGATGATTTACATGATATGCGCCAACGCATTGGTCGTATCGTGGTGGCTTATGATCTCGATGGAAAACCTGTAACCACTGAAGATCTGCAAGTCGCAGGCGCGATGGCTGTTACCATGTGTGAAGCCATCGAACCAACGCTAATGCAAACATTAGAAGGTGTGCCAACGCTTATCCATGCAGGTCCTTTTGCGAACATTGCACACGGTAATTCTTCGATCATCGCAGATAAGATCGCATTAAAACTGAGTGATTTTGTTATCACTGAAGGCGGTTTTGGCTCTGATATGGGGTTTGAAAAAGCCTGTAATATTAAAGCGCAGCAAGCTAATCGTGGCCCTGATTGTGCTGTGGTGGTTGCGACACTGCGTGGTCTAAAAGCCAACTCAGGGCTTTATGATTTACGTCCGGGTCAAGCACTGCCTGCTGCTATCTTTGAAGAAGATAATGCAGCCCTTATTGCGGGTTTTGATAATCTAAAATGGCATATCAATAATGCCGCACGTTATGGTGTACCTGTGGTAGTGGCGATTAATCGTTTCCCACAAGACACCGATGCAGAGCTTGAACTACTGCAAAGCATGATCAATAACGCTGACTTTGCCACTCATGTTGATGTTGCGATCAGTGAAGCCTTTGGCAAAGGTGGTGAAGGTGCTATCGCACTGGCAGAGTGCGTGGTAAAAGCTTGTCAGCATCAAGCGAACTTCACACCTTTGTATCAACTTAGCCAGCCGCTTGAAGAGAAAATCATGACAATAGCTGAAGTTGGTTATGGAGCAAGTCATGTTGAGCTATCACCACTCGCCCAACAACAACTCGCACACTTTAAAGCTCAAGGTTACGATGATCTTGCTATCTGTATGGCGAAAACACCGCTTTCTATCTCGACTGATCCGAGTATAAAAGGCGCACCAACAGGTTTCACGGTTCCTATTCGTGAACTCAAACTTTGCGCCGGTGCAGGCTTTATTTATGCGCTATGCGGCAATGTAATGACAATGCCAGGTTTACCTGAGAAACCTGCATTTATGAGCTTAGATATCGATGAAAACGGCAATATTATCGGTCTAAGTTAACTACCTTTTCCCCTTTATTGAGACAGACTTTAAAGGGGAATCTGCTTTCTATCCTCTCGCCAACTCCCTCTTCACACTCATGTAACCATTTGTATCTTTTATACTATTCGTATAACAACAAGGTTAATACTTATCAGTACCACCCATTTAAATCAATACCTTATAAATTTAAAGGGTTTTATTTCAATAACATAAAGTAACAAAAAAAGATGCCTAATCGGGGTCAGATCATTTTTTTTTATACCTAACCTGCTACTCTCATTGGCAGAAAATAAATATCTATGAGGCCACCTTAAATGGAAATGACAAACGCTCAACGTTTAATTCTATCTAACCAATACTACTTAATGTCTAAATTGACACCTGAGAACGCAGAGAAATACCGTCGCCTTCAAACCATCGTTGAACGTGGTTACGGTCTACAAATGCGTGAACTTGATAAAGACTTTGGCGATTTACCTGAGCAAGATTGTCGTGAAGTAATCGACTTCATGGAAATGTACCATGCCCTGCAAGAGTCATTTAACCTTGAAGATTGCCGTTGTGATGGCGCAAAAGATATCGATCAACGTCGCTTACAGTTCCTAGGTTTTGATGCTGCAACTGAAGCACAGCTTGTTAACTATGTTCGTTTCCTTGTTGATGAAGAAGGACTATACCCTCAATTTGAGAAAAATGAGCACCGCTTTAATAGCCACGTTCCTATGCTAGAAAAATACCAGCGTATGTTAAAAGTATGGCGCAACTGTCCTCGTCAATACCACTTATCATGCAATGAGATCCAACAAATCTTAACTGCATAATATACGCATATTCATGAATAAGCCGAGTATCATACTCGGCTTTTTTCGTTTCCTATTTATTGACCAGAAATAGCTCATCAAAGAACACTGAGTGCTATTTTTGTGAGATCGTCCATAGTTTATTATTGATATAAAGCATCCTTGCCAGCCTAATGGTATAGCTACAGACATAATATAAAAAAGCCATAAATATTCAGTCTGATACGCTAGGAATCATTACTCAAATGCTCCACATCTTTATCTTGCTGCTCGTTGTAGCAACACCGATCATCGCACAAGCAACCCCTAATTTAGTTATTCTGACAACATTCTCAGAAGAAGGGTTAAGTCCGATCATTGATAGATTCAAAGAAAAGCATCCACAAAGTAATATCAAAGTGATCCAACGCCGTGAAGCTTCTGGCTTACGTTTTCTAGACGATCAGAAAAAGAATATTGATATTATCATTTCATCATCACCCACTTTTTTCCAACCACTGATCAACAGCCAACAACTGCTTCCTTTCGGTAAAGCCAAAGCAAGAAAAGAGCAGCAACAGCTTTCTGAAGATATTATTGCATTTGGTCATACCGGATTTGGCTTACTGTGGAACCAGCGTTATTTAACTAACAATAACCTGCCTACACCGCAAACTTGGTTAGATCTCGCGAAACCAGATTTCTTTCGCCATATCAGTATTAGTAGCCCTTATCGCTCTAATACCACTCACTTAATGATTGAAAGCATCTTACAAGAATACGGTTGGGAGGAAGGTTGGCGTCTGCTGTATCAACTGGGCGGCAATTTCGCGTCAGTCGAAACCAATGCTTTTGCGCTCAGTGAAGCTATTTCTCGTGGTCTCATTGGTGTCGGCCCTGTGACTGACAGTTACGCTCGTCACTATAAAGCACAATTTCCCTATGTTGATTTTCTTTATCAACCACAAAGTCCATTATTGCCGCACTATGTTGCGATAGTAAAAAACAAATATCGCTCTGATTTTGCTAAAGAGTTCGTTAATTTATTACTGTTTCAACGCTGTGATGAGAACACTGCCATATATGAGCATTTGATCCATCCAAAACAAATTGCCCATAATGATTTTATCGCGCAAACATTCAATAAAAAAACATTAGACTATCAAGTCATTCAGCAGCGTTCAGGACTAGTAAAACACTTGTTTGAGCAGACGATCAGCAACCAACTGCCAAAGCTAAATCAAGCATGGCAATTGCTACATTCAATCGAAAAAACAGCAGATACATTAACCGAGGAACAGCAAAAAGATTTTATTTTAGCGAAGCAACTAGCATCAACCTCTCCCGTCAGCATAGATGATATGCAAGATAAGGTATATCATGAGCTATCTCTTTTTCGAGACAACCCGCAGGTACATAATTATCGACAACAATGGCGGGTAAAAATGGCAATGCAATTAGAGCAAGCCATCGCATTAAGCTATACGATTATTAACGGGAAAACAGCATTGCAATGATCCGCAACATCAACAAAAAAACAATTGGTAGTCGTCTTATTATGTCGATTATCTTGATGGCATTTCTCACCATCTCAGTCAGCTTAATCGCCGTGTTAAATTGGGAAAAACTCAGCACACAAATTGAAACCATTACCCACAATAACATGCCCATTGTGCAGGCAAGTTATCAGTTAGAACGCAATACCGCTGAATTACAATCAACCCTGAATCTATTAGGGCAAAATACCAATCCACTCAAACACGATGCTATCAAAAGTAATATCAATCACACCCTAATTAACATTAGTACGGCGATTAACCGTATTTCCAAATTACACCACTACCCTGCTATCAAATCAGGGCATCAAGTATTGGTGCAGCAAATTGATAACTACACCAAACTGCTACAACAACGTAACAGTGATTTGTTTGCTTTAAGCCAAACGGCCAACAAATTGAAATGGCTTCACCATGATCTTATTGATGAACTAGTACCATTGCGCCAAGAAGTCGAATGGAAACTCAATAACATTAATCGTCATGAACACAAAAAAGATGCGGTTCAGCTTGATGTCGTCAATAACGTAATGAACGAGTTTTCACTGATCCAAGCAATCACAGTAAAAGAAAATGAACTGCACCAACTGGTCGTGGAAATCATTCAACAACGTCAAGATCGTGATCTTAAAAATGCTTTCAACTTCATCGGTCATAAAGCAGATGAAGTCGATATTATCAGCCAGCAAATTCGTAGCTATCCATCAAGCGTCACTTTCCGTCAGCTATTAGAGAAATTTACGGTATTGGTGAAACCCGGTGGTCAACTTGAGCAACAACTTAAGCGTGATATGATTTTAAGCTTACAAATCAACCGCGCGAAGGTCGATATTAAGCAACGACTCACACAGCAAGAAAACATGATCCAAACGCTCGTTGAGCATGCCGATCAATCGCTTAATAATTTAAATAACGATACCCGCCATGCCATTACCATGAGTAACTATATGTTGTTTGGCGTGGTATTCATTACGATCATATTAACTATTTTTCTCTCAGTGTATTTGGTTGGCAACGGTATCGTTAATCGACTCAATCTACTCAGTAAAGATTTGCATGCCGTTGCAAAAGGCGATCTTAACGCGAAAATCTCCACCACAGGTGAAGATGAAATTGGCATTTTAGGCGATAACCTGCGATATTTCTGCCGTCAGATGCAAGACATTCAAGCTTCTAATGCTTTGAATTTAATAAACAATACGCAAGTAAGCCTGATCACCTGTAACATGCATGGCGTGGTAGAATCCGTGAACTTACAGGCACTAAAACAATTTAATTTCGATCAGATCAGTCAACATCAAACTTTATGGGATTTATTTGATGCTCCGATCTCCACTCGATTAAGCCTGCTATTTAAGCCAAATAGCCTATTACGTAAATTAGGCGCATATAAAATGACCGTGACATACACCACGGATAAACAACATTTATTCTACCTTCGATTGGATTTTCGCACCTTCAAACATGGCAATCAGGATAAGGTGATCATCACCATCACTGACATTACCGATCAAGAAAAAACTACCCGCTGGCTAGAAAATAAAGTTGCCGAAAAAACTCAATCATTAACCCTTAGAAATCAGCAATTAAAAGCTGAAATTGAAGATCGTAAGCGGATTGAAGGGGATTTAATTGCAACCCAAGATGAACTGATCCAAGCGGCTAAAATGGCAACGGTTGGTCAAACCATGACATCACTCGCCCACGAGCTAAATCAGCCACTATCGGCAATATCAACTCGTCTATTTAGTGCTAAATTAGCCATTGAACATCAAAAATACGAAAAAATACCGGATAACTTAGGAAAAATTGAAGATTTAGTTATCCGAATGAGTAAACTAATCAGCAGTCTTCGAAGTTTTGCCAAAAAGCAATCGGCGACAAATCCATTAACCCAAGTGGATGTTCAAGAGTCAATCAAACAAGCCATACTCATTGTTGAAAGTCGTGCCAAAGTACAACAAACAACAATAGCCAATACCATTAGTACACCTATCTATGCCCAAGCCGATCAGGTTCAACTTGAGCAAGTTTTAGTCAATTTATTGGTCAATAGCTGTGATGCTGTTGCAAGTTGTAAACAGCGACAAATAACCATTATGCGACTTGATAGCCCTAAAGATAGAATAAGGATCGCGGTGTTAGATAGTGGTCATGGCTTTAGTAATGACATTATTGATAAATTATTCGTACCTTTTACTACCACCAAAGATGTTGGACTCGGGTTAGGTCTCAGCATCTGCAATTCAATCATGACAAGGTTAAAAGGTAACATCTACCTCGCTTCTGGTCTCACAGGTGGAGCGATGGTTGTTCTGGAGTTAAAAAAAGATGATGAGTGATAATACTAATGTACTGATTGTCGATGACGATCAAGATGTACTAGATGCCTACCAAGAGTTGCTCGAGTTAGCCGGTTACAATGTTGAAACCGTCTCAGACTCAACTCAAGTGATCGCCATGCTTGATTATCACTGGACTGGGGTCATTGTCACTGATATGTACATGCCTGGTTTAAATGGCATGGAGTTGCTGGAAAAAATTCAGCAATTTGATAACGAGATTCCTGTCATTATCGTCACAGGTCATGGTGATATTCCAATGGCGGTTGATGCTCTGAAAAAAGGAGCTATCGACTTTCTGCAAAAGCCATTGCAACCTAATGATCTTATCCAACTGTTAGAGAAGCATCTGCCATTACGTAAGCAGATCATTGAGCAACGCAAAACCTTGCAAAGCACTGCTACTGAACTGTTACTAGGTGATAGCCCATTAATCGTTAAAGTGCGTGAGCAATTAAAACAAGTCGCAAACTCTACCAAAGACGTATTAATCGAAGGTGAAAATGGCACAGGCCGTCACACCATTGCTAAAATTCTGCATAAAAACAGCCCATTGCATCAAGGGCCAATGGTAGAAATTGATGGTTCAGCAATCACTTGTACCCCCGATCTTCAACGTAGCATGATCTCTGCACGTACAGGTTGTTTATGTTTAAGCAACCCACATATCATGCCAAAAGAAAGCCAGCAGTGGTTATGTCGTTTCTTATTAGAGCAAGAGCGCCAAGGCAAGAAAGAAGTACGTTTATTAGCACTATTTGAAGGTTCACCAGAGCCTTTCGTTGAAAGTGAGCAATTCTTACCTGAGCTATTCTACTTCCTAAGCCAAGTACGTTTTAGCTTACCGACATTACGTCAGCGCAGCAGTGACATTACTAGTATCTTTAAGCACTACTTAAAACAAAGCTGTAAGAAACTAAACAAGTCAGTACCAACTATTGATAAGGCTTACATCAATACCCTATGTCGTTATGAATGGCCGGGGAACGTGTTAGAGCTAAAGAACGTCGCTGAATTGTATGCGATTGGCATCGTCAAATTGGCAGGACAAGAGCGTTCAAAACCAATTGAGCAAATGAGTAGCCCACTCGACGATCTTGTGGATGGTTACGAAAAGCAAGTCATCGAAGATGCATTGTATCTGTTTGCAGGACGTATTAATGAAGTGTCATCGTACTTGCAGATCCCACGTAAAAAACTGTATTTACGTATGAAAAAGCATGGATTAGACAAAGCAGAATATAAAGTTAGACCAAGCCACTAACACTGATTCTACGCTTAAAACCCTGCGGCAAAAGCCTTCGTCACTGAAGGCTTTTTTATTTGCACCAAAATCCGTTAGCGACAACAGACAATAACCATTACACTAAGCGGCTGTTTTTCAGCTTTGGTTTATTCTTATGTCCTATCAATGCCCCCTATGCCATGCGTCACTGGTTTTAAATACGCAAGGCGAGCAACCGAAAACTTACCGTTGTTGTAACAACCACCAATTTGATCTGGCAAAAGAAGGCTATGTGAACCTAATGCCTGCTCACCACAAAAGCTCGAAAAATCCTGGTGATAATAAAGAGATGATGCAAGCGCGTCGTTTATTCCTTAATACCGACCATTACCAGCCTCTTCGTGACGCTGTGATGGCGCAACTTCGCGCTCAATTGCCAGAAGATGCAACCCAGCTACTTGATATTGGTTGTGGTGAAGGCTACTACACTTCTGAGTTTGTACAACTACGCCAACAATTTCCTGCACTTACCGTTCATGGTTTAGACATCTCAAAAGTAGCGGTAAAGTATGCTGCCAAACGCTACCCTGAATGTGATTTCTGTGTCGCTTCAAGTCACCGTTTACCTTTTGCTGATGAGTTCTTTGATGGAGTCGTGCGTATCTACGCACCTTGTAAAGGTGAAGAATTGGAACGTGCAATCAAACCCGGTGGTATCTTAGTTGCAGTAACCCCTGCACCTCGTCATTTATACCAATTAAAAGAGCTGATTTACGATGGTGTACGTCTACACGATGTGCCTGTTGAAACGATCCCTGGCTTTGAATTGATTGCAGATGAGCAACTACATTACGAGATGTCTTTAAGCGGTGAAGAAGCGACAGCGTTAATGCAAATGACGCCGTTTGCGTGGAAAACATCAGAGCAAGTATGGCAACAACTCGGTGAAGCGAAAGATTTCTTCTGCGAAGCAGATTTTGCAATTCGAGTTTACCGTCGCCAATAATCGACATTATCTCTCCACACTCAAATGCGAGTTACTGTCAATTGATAATAACTCGCATTAACAGTATTATTCATTACTGCGTTTTATTTCCTACTCTTAAAATAAGTTCATCTTTAGGGATATCAGTAATGAATAAATGGCTCGCGCTAAGTCTTAGCCTTGCAACGGTATTAACCGGCTGTGCTTCTTCAAATCACTCTCCAGCTCCTGTTTCCCCCCCAAGTACCTTTTACGATTACACGATCACCTCTGCACAAGGAAACACATTAAGCGTTAACCAATTAGCCTTAGCACTTAAAGACGCCGATATTATTTTGGTTGGCGAATGGCACAGTCACCCTGCAGCTCACCTATTACAGAGCCAATTGTTTGCAGCCTTATACCAACAAAACCCAAATATGGCGCTCTCAATGGAGCAATTCACCCGAGATAAACAAGCCATTGTCGATCAATACCTTGCAGGTGAAATTGGTGAGCGAACACTGGTATCAGAAGCTAATGCATGGCCAAACTACGACAGTGATTACCGCCCGTTAGTTGAATTTGCTAAACAAAATAAATTAGATGTGATTGCCGCTAATGCGCCCAAAAGTATCGTGCGCTGTATTAGCAAACAAGGGGCAGGTTATCTCAATAAATTACCAACATCAGAGCGTTCGTGGGTAGCACAATCACTCACGCTCAATAAAGATGCCTATCAGACTAAGTTTTTAAACTCGATGCATCATGGCAATGAAGAGCAAAACCTGCGTATGTTTGCTGCTCAAACCGCATGGGACGATACGATGGCAGAAAGTATGGTCGACTATTTAAAGAACCATCAAAACAAGCAAATTATTCATGTTGCTGGTCGTTTTCATACCATGGAAGGACTCGGCACGGCATCTCGGATCAAAGCACGCAATCCTAACTTAAACGTCGCATTGGTTACCCCAATCACCGCTAAAGAAAAGTTAGCCGATAATGCTCAAGATTACCGCGTGACCATGGCACCACTACCTGTACGTTATGTACAAAAAGATAACCAAAACAAAGCGATGAAAAAAATGATGATGAGAAATAAAGAATTAAAGTGCTATGAATAGATGATGGGAAGATAATTTTACATAGCCCAGATAGAGCAGAACCCCATCGGCGGCCAAGCAGTTGGGGTTCTTTGGGAGATAACAGCTATATCTCTTAGTAGCCATATTATAATGCCATAACTACCTTTCTGATTACTGAATAGGAT
>NZ_SSMG01000224.1 GCF_009873615.1 Photobacterium lucens | reverse complement strand
GAGATGTAGAAAGTAAGAAATGTATTTAATCAGTCTTTCTAAATACAAATCACGTTAATACGATATGAATGAGTATTTGAGTTAAGTAGTTTTGGAGCATTTTCGAGTTAGAAATACCAGAGTTATTCTTACAACAAATATTCAACTCATTAAAAAACCGCTAACTCTCATTAGCGGTTTTTTATGTTTGGATAAATACCATCCTCAATATAAGTTTCTAGGCACTAGCTTAAAGCTGTTACGGTGCATATCCATTTCTGGGGATTCTTCACCGCGTGGAATGTGGTGCAGGGTTAAGTTGTACCACACCACAAAATCTCGGTTTTTTATCGTCTTATTCTCTTGAATGAAATCGCTAAGTTGCTTTTTGCCATTACACATTTTGTTGTGAGAGGCGTAGCGTTCACAAGGAATATCGCGAGAGATATGAAGATCGTTACGGGTGAATTTCTCTTTTTTGATGCCTTTAAAGCGATGTCCAGAATCACCCGGTTGAAGAATGTAACCTTTGTTTGAGGTGGCACTTTCTTCAACGATCCACGTTTTAAAGTTACTTTCTTTATGGTTAAAGCGTCCTTCTTTGGTTATTTGGGTGGCGCTTTCCACTGTTTTATTGCCTTCTTTTTTATAACGTAACACTTTTAAAACATCATCATTTTCTTGGTCGCCAACCGCAAAGTCGATACGCCAGAAGTAGTTATGAATATGTGAGACACCTACAAGATCATGGTCGATTTTCCAGCCTAATTTACGATAACGCTCTTCACGTGCAGGGTTGTTATTTATGCGAACAACAGTTTGTAGTGCGCCTGTTGCACCGACAGCAAATTCCATCATGCCGTTACTGTAGAAACGCCAATCAGGGATGTAGTTATAAGCGCCTACTTGGTGAGATGAAAACAGTTGGAGGTATTCACTGTTGGCTGGACTGCCAATGAGATCATGAAGGGTGGTATCACTGCCTGTTTTAATACACAAACCAGGAAGTGCGGTTTGATAAAATGTATCTAACCGAACGATACTCCCGTTTTGGCAATTTTGCGGTTTAATTTCGATCATACTGCCACCAAAGTCATAATCGGTGACATCGTGGAAGCGGTCACGTCCATTATCATAAGGGACAAAGATCTGTGACAGTAAGATCTCGTTGATCACGCGAAAAGGCGTATTGCTGTTAGGCGGCGTGTAGCTAATATCGGTGAGGTAAATCCCTTCATCACTATCGAACTCCCAACACATTGTCCATTTAGATCCGTTATTGAAGTCTTGCTCAACGTAGTTGCTGTCTTCTGGGCTACAAGCGAAGACGGTAGATGAATAAAAGCAAGCGAGAGCAAAGCTGATGATCCACCATTTTTTTGCTGTAAACATATTATCCTCTCTACATTCAAGTCGATTGATTCATGTTTTAGTCAAGGGGGACTGGGATCTCCGGTTCGGGATAATTAGGGTTACGGCTGTAAACATCACGAGGATAAACAGTGAACTCTTGCCACACTAATGCGAGATCATGGCTGCTGGTATAAGGTGGTGTGTGATGTGCGGTGAGTTTTACCCAAGCCACAACATCGGTCATGGTTTCTTGATCGACCATTTGCACTACATTCTCGGCACAATCCGCTTCATTGTTATTAAGCGCTTTATGCTCACAAGGATGATAGTTGGTGAAGTAAACGTCAGATTCTGTCCACGGGCGTTGTACATCACGTTCAATCGCTGCATGACCTAGTGGGAAAATGTGATAAGACGATGGCATGTCGTATTCGTTGGTGATTTGCCCATCGTAAATACGCCAGCTTTTCATCTTTTTACGATCATATTGTTTTTTAAATTCAGCAGGTTGTAGAACTGTATTGGTTCTGATCTCACGTTGATTACGACCTTTGCGAATATGGGTACGAAACTCTTCAACATGGTCATTGGTGGCTGTTGCACCTATGTCTAAATCTAAACGCCAGAAGTAATTAACAATGTAGTGAGTATTGTTACTGCTGTCGGTAATAAGGCTTGCCGATGGGGTAAAGCTACCGTCGTCGTGTAAACGTAAGCGAGAGACAAATTGGTTGTTATCGACGGTGATAAGGCTAAGAACATCAACTGAGTTTTTACGGCGAGAATCCCCATCATTATGCATGGCGTAATCTTCTGAGCTTGGCTTAATGCATAACAGTGGGGTGTTATCACTGTCTGATAGCAAGGTGCCATTCGGGCAATTACCACTGAGTGTCGATTGGGTTTTATCGAGTTGAGTAATTTGGTTGATGTTACTGGTATCTTGCGCATCAACAAGCTCAATTTGATTTAACGCGATGGCTGAAGCGATATAGGTATTTGTTGAACCACGTACCGTACTGAATGACATATCATGTAGGCTCACACCGTAGCGGTTATCCCATTGCCAGCAGAATTGCCAACGGTTACCAGATTCAAATTGATATTCAAATTGCTGTTGGCTCGGACATTGATACTTGTCAGAGGTCGTCATGGCATGTGCTGGAATGCTGATGGCTAAACACAGCAGTATAAGTAGCGAATATATTGGTTTACAGTCTTTCATCACTCTTTCACCTAAGTAAATTTATGTTTGAGACGAGAAAGATCATCCGACATTAGTGATGATCTGTGTGATCACTTACCTCACTTTTATGACGGAAAGGGGTTATGGTGTGTTTGGATAAGTTCACTATGGCTTTGGTTTCAAGTGCAACATACTCATAAGGGGCATCTAAAGAGGTAAAGAAGAAGTAGATGCAACGGTTCAAACCACAGTTTTTAGTATTGGCGACTAACGGGATGCTATGAGGGTTGTCGCTGGTTAGGACGATTGCTTTGATATTAAGGACAGATAGCGGGGCTTGGATCGGTAACGAATGATGGTAGCGATCGTAATACTCTGCGGAGAGTTTATCCATAAAGGCGGCATTGTTCGTCAGCAGCTGTTTGGCGTAAGCGATCTCATCACGGGTGGCTGAAAACTGGATATTTTTATACTGATTGGAATCAATGACTGTATCGTTAACTACATCGTAAATAATATGTTCGGTGGTGTCGGTTGGATAGTGATAACGATAAACATCCATCCATTTTTTGTTATGCGTCATCACGTTGGAGCGATGTTTCGATACTTTGATCACCCTTGATGTTACGGGGTGTAAATTACGGCTGTTATTTTCTCCGAGACTTTTGGCCTTAGTGTAATCTGCGGCGGTTAGTGGCTCTGCTTGGGCGAATGAAGCCAATCCTAAACTAAGTGGGATGGCAGTACTTAATAGTAGTGTTTTTACCTGATTAAGTGCGTACATTGTTATTTCCTGTGCTAAGAAATACAAGTTTAATGCGGTTTGACGATACAAACCCCTATATAAGTTTAGTTGATATATTCATTACTAGTTGTCGCTATTTTGTTTAAATGAAAAGATGAGACAGAAATGAAATAGATGAGACAAAGGAGAAAAGTTGATCTGAAGTGAGGTATGACGTAATCGTAACGATGCTAACCATTCCTTTGGTTGCATCAAATTTATTATTTATCTCAACGTATTAAAGCCACTGTATATGCGTGTAAAAGTGGTAAACCAACATGCTGCGGCAAAGATATAGGCGATGGTTGCAAAATGTTGGGGTAGCAAACAAAACAGCACAAAGCAGCCGATGGTTTCTGTTCCTTCGGTTAACCCACTCATGTAATACAATGACTTATGTTTATAAACAGGGTTTTCGATGCCTTGTTTACTCGCCATGATCGCAAAGGCAAGAAAGCTACTGCCTGTACCAATAAATGAAAATATCAGTAATGCGCCTGCAATGGCGTTCTGCTCTGGGTTTGCCAGAATAAAACCAAAGGGCACCAGCGAGTAGAATAGAAAATCTAGGCTAATATCTAAAAATCCCCCCGCATCGGTAATGCCTTGAATACGTGCGATGGCACCATCTAAACCATCACAAAGGCGATTGAATAAGATGAAAAACAATGCCAACAAATAGTGCTCGGTAATTAAAGCGGGCAGGGTTAAACACCCCATAATAAAGCCAAAGAGTGTCACTTGATTGGCTGAAATACCGTAGCTATGCAGCTTAGTTGCACTTTTTTCTAATGGCGTTTTTAAGATCTTAATACAGAAGCGATCAAGCATGGCTGTGCTCCTGTTGCCATTGGACTATCTGGCTATTGTTTGGAATATCTTGTTTGTCGTGGGTAACCATTAATGTCGGAATACTCGCTTGTTGAATTTGGTGAAATACCCAATCTCGAAATTGTTGGCGCAAGGTGCTGTCGAGTTTACTGAACGGTTCATCCAATAAAATCAGCTGCGGTTTTGCCATTAACAGGCGAGTTAAGCTTATTCTCGCTCTTTGACCACCAGAGATTTGCTGAGGGTAAGCGTTTGCTAACTCGGCAAGTTTTAATTGTGCTAACGCTGTGAGTGCGTGTTGTTTTCGCTCACTGCCTTTGATGTTATTCGGTAAGGCAAAGGCGAGGTTTTCCCACACGGTTAAATGGGGAAATAACAGATCATCTTGAAATAACACCCCGATATTGCGTAAGTGAGCAGGCACTTCGGTGATCGCTTGGTTATTTAACGTCAAGGTTCCTTTGGCGGTAAATTCAGGGTTCAAATGCCCTGCAATGAAATTGAGTAAGGTGGATTTCCCACAACCACTTGGCCCCATTAAGGTCACGATTTCCCCTTTAGCGATATGTAAGCTAAATGAAGAGAGCAATACGTCACCGTTGGGTTTTGTGATTGTGACATTATTGATATGAAAGCTCATGATGAGTAGACCTTACTTGTTCTGTCGTTGGGGCTTTTTTCTTGTTTATGGTGTAAGCAAATACAAAGAAACATAATGGGAGCAAGGCTTGGCATAGGGCATAAATTGCGGTGATGCGCCTATCTGAGCCGCTGGCAAGTGCCACCGCTTCAGTTGTTAACGTGCTGATACGCCCTGCACCGAGCATTAATGTCGGTAGGTATTGCGCAAGGCTCACGCTAATGCCGATCACCCATGCAAATAACAAGGCACTGGCAATTTGCGGTAATTTAATTTTTAACCAAACATGAAGTGGGCTTTTGCCTAAGCTGAGCCCGATTTGAGTTAAGCGTTGATCGTAACTGCGGTAAACCCCATCAAGGGCTAAATACACATAGGGGAACACAAAGAACAAGTGTGCCCATGTGACCCAAACACCGTAATGGTGAATGTTGGTATACAAAGTAAGTACCTGCAAACCAAATAGCAGCGATAACTGCGGTACTAGCATCGGAATAGCAATAATGTAATTGGGAATATGCCATCGATATTTGATGCGATATTCGTGGGCGACAATGGCAAAAACAAGGGCAATTGAGGCACTGATCAGCGCAATGGTCACGCTAACATTGATCGTGCTGAGAATGTTGCTCCATTCCAGTTGCCAAAAACGTTCGCTATAACGGCTTGGAAGTAGATCAGGAAAACGCCAGCGCAGCGCAACACTCCACAGCGTCAGTAATGGAATGATGAGGGCTGTTAAGCTAATCAATAGAACAAATACCGATTTGCCCGGTAAGCGAAACGCTTTTCGACCAGACCAAAGCCATTGATTAATCCCCTTAGTCAGGATCCATTCAATACTGAACGCCACAGCTAATAGCAATGAACCTAATGCAAATAGCACAATTGCCCCTGCAGCAGCACGAGGCATAAGCTGAAGATCGGGATCGTTAAACCATTGCCACACTAATACCGCAAAGGTAGGCGGATTGGTTGGGCCAACAATTTGAGCCACATCGACCACCGATACGCCATAAGCAATGACAGCAAAAATCGCAAAACGTAGCTTTGATAGCCATTGTGGAAACACGCATTTTAACCATATTTGGTTACGGTTATAGCCAAGCGAGGCTGCCACTTGCTCGGTTTGCTTAACATTAAGTTGTTTTAGTACTGATATACTCATCAGCAGCAAAAATGGGGTCTCTTTTAATGCCAACACCAAAATAAGCCCAAGCCCGTAGGGATCTTGAATGAGTAATGGTGTATCGCTGGTGGCATTAAATGTCGGGTCGATAAGGGCATATAACGCACGCATCCCCATGCCTGTCGGGGCAAATAGAAACGCAAATCCAATCGCAAAAGCCACATGAGGAATAGCCAATAGTGGGTTTAGGGCTGTTTCAATACGTCGCCACCATCGGGTTCCCCAACTGCTTTGTAAAATCGCAAAAGTAAAAAAACAGGCGAGATAAGTGCTTAATAGGGTGATGAAAAAAGTTAACCCAAGGCTATGTCCAATCCCTTGCCACTGGAAGACTTGCGCAAAACCCTGCATTGAAAAGTGATGTAACCCTAGTGCTGGCATATAGCCTAACGCTGCCATGATCACGCCTATCAGCCCCGGTAGGGTTGGCAAAATACACACGGCAATCAGAAATATGTAAAGCGCAGGTAACATACCGTGTTCTCATGGTTAGGGAATGAACGTCACAGGAGCAGAGCTGTGATAATAGGGGGCTTGATACTAATTACTATTATTTAATAATCAATGTGATTTTGATAATTAGATTAATAAATAACCTTGCCTGAGTATAAAGACCTATAAATGCAATCTTTTCTTTCATTTGCTGAGGTGAGTAAGAACTTACGTACAATAGCGGTTCTTTCCTTTCATATCGGGTATTCACGTGTATAGCGATCAATTCATGATGCTGTTAGCGGTATTTGAGCGTGCAGCATTGTTATTAATGGCACTGTTTTTATTAACCCAAACTCAGCACTTTCAGTCGATTGTGAAAAAGCAGCATCGTCGACCAGCAGAAACCGCCATGATCTCTCTTTTGTTTATCCTTTTTGCGGTTTTTAGTACCTATACCGGAGTTAAAGTCGATGGCTCGCTGGTGAATGTTCGGATTATTGCGGTGGTCTCTGGCGGTATTTTATTTGGCCCTTGGGTGGGCATTCCAGCAGGGATCATTGCCGGTATTCACCGCTATTTAATTGATATTCATGGTCCAACATCGGTCGCATGTTTGCTAACCAGTATTTTTGCTGGCTTATTGGCGACATGGATCCACCTGTCTTGCCAGAAAAAACATTATGCCCAATTCGGTATTTTGGCAGGCATGGTATGTGAGATCTTAACCATGGTGTTGATTGTGACGCTGTCGGAAGATAAAGCGCTGGCGTATAACATCGTTTCGCACATTAGTTTTCCGATGATAACGGGAACCGTCTGTATTGGTTTGATCATTAAACTGGTGCAAGGATTGGATGAAGAAAAAGATATTGTCGCTGCACGACAAGCGAAACTGGCGTTAGATATTGCCAATAAAACCTTGCCGTACTTTCGGATCAATAGCCGAGAGTCGCTACAAAAGGTGTGCAATATTATTCGTGAACATACACATGCCGATGCGGTAGCTATTACCGATACTATTGATGTGCGTGCGTATGTCGGCAGTGGTGAAGAGAACTTTCTTGATGCTCACCATCAAATTAGTGGGATGACACGGCAAGCGGTAACAACGGGTAAGCAAATTATCAGTAACAATTTGAATGTGCATGAGTTTCGATCCTTGTTGATCATTCCATTATGGGAAAATGGCGAGGTGAGTGGCACATTGAAGATCTTTTATTGCCGCCCTGATCAAATCCGTTTATCACTGCGTGAAATGGCGATCGGTTTATCGCAAATTATCTCGACTCAAATGGAAGTGTCACGCATAGAGCAACTCAAAGCGATGGCAAGCAAAGCTGAATTTTCAGCACTGCAAAGTAAAATCAATCCGCACTTTTTATTTAATGCTTTAAATGCAATATCGACCTTAATTCGTATTCGTCCTGATCATGCAAGAGAGCTGATAGCGAATTTGGCGGATTTTCTGCGATATAACCTAGAACGTGACGTTGAATTGATCGATATCCAAGAAGAGCTGCAGCAAGTGCGAGATTATGTCGCCATCGAGCAAGCCCGTTTTGGTAATAAACTCGACGTTATTTTTGATATTGACGATGTGCACCCACAGATCCCTTGTTTACTGATCCAACCGTTAGTGGAAAATGCCATTTTGCATGGTATTCAGCCATCCCGAGAGCCGGGAACGGTGACGATTTCTGTGAAAACTGTCGGTGAGAAAATTGCCATCATGATCCAAGACACTGGTGTTGGTATTTCGCAAAAAGTGATCGATAAGCTTTATACCGGCAATGTGGATTCTCATCGTATAGGGTTAAATAACGTCCATCAGCGTTTATTGCTACTTTATGGTGAAGGCTTGCATATTCGTCGCCTTGAGAAAGGCACTGAAATGTTGTTCTACGTAAAATAAAGGTTGTTCCATGCTAAAAGCACTGATTGTTGAAGATGAATATTTAGCGCGTGAAGAGTTAACATATTTAATTCAAACTCATAGTCATATTCAGATCGAAGCTGCTTTTGAAGATGGATTAGAAGCCTTTAAATTTTTACAAACCAATCAAGTTGATATTGTTTTCCTTGATATTAATATTCCGTCAATTGATGGCATGTTGCTGGCGCGTAATATTTCACAGTTTAAGCACAAGCCACACATTGTGTTCACCACTGCTTATAAAGATTATGCGGTTGATGCATTTGAGTTAGAGGCGTTTGATTATCTACTCAAACCAATCAGCGAAGCGCGAGTGAAAGGGCTGTTAGCGAAATTAGAACAACAGCAGCAAACGGCAAATCAGCAAGAGCAACAAGTATCAGCGCAAGTACGCCATCAAACGGTGAATCTGATGAAAGATAATCGGATTGTGATCACCCCGATTGAGGATATTGATTATGCCGAAGCCAGTGAGAAAATCACTAAGGTGTATACCGCTGATAGCTGCTTTATTGCACCGATGACGATCAGTGAGCTGGTGGCGAAATTGCCGGAATCTGCGTTCTTTCGTTGTCATCGCTCTTATTGTATTAATGTGGCACGAGTGCAGGAAATTATCCCTTGGGTCAACAGTACCTACATGCTGAAATTACAACATCATGAGCAACAAGTGCCGGTCAGTCGTAGCAATATTAAGTTGTTTCGCGAGCGTATGAAGTTGTAATTACCAAAGCGACAAAATGCATTTCATGCGGATATATTGCATTTAATTCCACTGAGCAGGCAGCTCATTTTATAGTTTTCTCATCCTATTGTTATCTTCATTCATCGTCGTATGTTGGGGGCAGGAAGCGGTAATTCATTAGGTTATCGCCAGCGTTATTAGTCCCCTTGGAGAGTACGACGATGAGCACTCACATCGCGAATAGAACACGTGTTCTAACCTTAATTGGCACCATCATTACCCAATTTGCATTAGGTTCGGTTTACACATGGAGTTTGTTCAATGCCCAACTTGCCGACAAGCTATCTGAGCCTGTTAGCCGTGTGGCGTTTTCATTCGGTATCTTGAGTTTGGCACTTGCCGTTGCTTCTTCCATGGCGGGTAAAATGCAAGAGCGTTTTGGCGTGCGTAAAGTCACTATTGGCGCTGGCGTGCTACTTGGGGCGAGTTTATTACTGACAGCCCATGCCACGAATCTTATTCTGCTGTATGTGTTTGCTGGCTTCTTAATTGGCTTTGCTGATGGTACGGGCTATTTAATGACGCTTTCTAACTGTGTGAAGTGGTTCCCTGAACGTAAAGGCTTAATCTCTGCCTGTGCTATCGGTGCTTATGGTCTAGGTAGCTTAGGTTTTAAATTCATCAACATGTATCTGTTAGAGCATAACGGTTTGGAATCAACATTTGATATCTGGGGCGTGATTGCAATGGTAATGGTGATCATTGGTGGTTTGATGATGAAAGATGCACCCAAACAAGAGATCTCTGCGGTGGAAGCTGCGGAAGGGGTACGTGATTACTCATTAGCAGAATCAATGAAATGCCCTCAATTTTGGATGTTGGCACTTGTGTTCTTAACTGTGTGTATGAGTGGTTTATACGTTATCGGTGTAGCGAAAGATATTGGTCAATCATACGTGCATTTATCGGTTGAAGTTGCCGCTTCTGCTGTGGCGATTATTGCGGTGGCAAACCTTGGTGGTCGTTTAGTGCTTGGGGTGCTATCAGACAAAATGGCACGTACCAATGTGATTGCGATTGCACTGGCGGTATGTCTATTGGGTGTTTGTGCACTACTGTTTGCTCATTTAAATATGATGGTGTTCTACTTTGCGGTAGCGTGTATTGCATTTAGCTTTGGTGGCACGATCACTGTGTTCCCATCCTTAGTCAGTGACTTCTTTGGTTTAAATAACCTGACTAAAAATTACGGTGTGATTTATTTAGGCTTTGGTATCGGTAGCTTTATTGGCTCTATCGTAGCGTCAGTGTTTGGCGGCTTCATTGCTACGTTTTACTTAATGTTTGCGCTATTGATTGTGTCTTTAGTGATTGCACTAACGATTAAATTACCTAACGGTGAAAGTGATGCCGAGCTAGTGGCAAATAGCTAAGCTGTAACTACGTAGTTGCGTTATTCTTTAAAAGAATACGTTTAAAACCGAGCACTTATGAATAATAGGTGCTCGGTTTTTTTATTTTATATCGATAGGGAGATAAACCATATAGCGACATGCGGCTTACAATAAATGATCGCACTGGCAGCTTTTGATAAAGGTAGTTAAAAACACTATTTTGCTTGTGAAAATTAGTTACCATAATTAAAACTAGTTTCAAATATAGTGCCTTATTTTGGTTAAGCTCTGGTTTAATACGCAAATAAACTGCTCATAAATTTAAAGGCAGTGAGGGTCACTCTATACAGAGTTATTGTTAGCGTATTATTTTGTGAGATCTTGCCATGTCAGTGATTAAATTGCCTTTAAAGTATAGAAGTGCCGCAGCAGACACCTTTGCAATGGTGGTCTTTAGTTTTGCTGCTGGCATGATGATTGAGATTTTTATTTCAGGCATGTCGTTTGAGCAATCACTGGCATCACGTACCTTATCTATTCCGATCAATATTGCGATTGCATGGCCTTATGGGGTATTTCGTGACTTTATGATCCATCAGGGTATGCGTATTTCTAGCAAACGTTGGATGAAAGGGTTATCAGATATGGCAGCCTATGTTCTATTCCAATCACCGGTCTACGCAGGCATTTTATTAGCGGTTGGGGCGAGCTTTGATCAGATCGTGACAGCGGTAACTAGTAATATTTTGGTCTCTGGTGCATTGGGCGTGGTGTATGGGCAGTTTTTAGAAATGTGTCGCCGTATGTTCCGTGTACCAAATGCGGCATAACTGAAAAACAGTTAACAGAATAGAAGCAGGGGCGTAAAGGTTAACTTTACGCCCCTGTTGTTTTTAGGCTTATAACTTTTAAGCTTTAAAACTTTACTAAGTTACGATTACTTATAGCCACCTTGGATTTCAGGTTGCTGCTGTTTTAATACCACTTTATTGCGCTCAATTGCCGCTGGTGGCAGATCAATAAAGCCGTTATTGACTAAGGTTTGTTGTGCTTCTGGTGTCATTACATAATCGACAAATGCCGTCTGTTGTGATGATAACTGACTTTTTGCCGGATCGAGATTGAGGTACATGTAATAAACGTTAGCAAGCGGGTAGCGACCTGATAAAATCGTTTCATGATCTAAGCTAAAGGTTTCACCATCTTTATCAATGATCTCAAGACGTTTTACATCTTGGGTTTGGCTATGATAAACCGTGTAGCCAATCGCATTTTCTTTATCTTCGATAGTATTTAGCAGATCTTTACGGCTGTTCAGTGATTTTGTTGCTGTTTTCTGTCCGTCATAACACGTGATCATCTTGTTGAAATAACGATGCGAAGACAGTTCACCATTCACAGAATAAGCCTGTACTTGGCTGAGATCTTTATTATCCGATAATACGGGGCTAACCGATTGCCATTGCACAGGTGCGAGCGATGATTTACAACCAAAAATATCAGCCAATGCTTTGATTGATATTGATTTTATTGGGTTATCTTCATTAACTAAAATCGCCACTGCATCGGATGTAAAGTACAGCTCGGTAGGTTTATAACCGTATTTGTGTTGAAAAACGGCCACTTCACTATCTAGCCAACGACGAGAGCTAATGCCTATTTTTACCCCGTCTTCAATCATCACTTTTTGAATATCATTGCTTTGTTCCGTTAGCAGTTTTTCATTCAGTGTTGCAGAGACAAGCAGATCATTGACGACATTGTTTAATTCGCTTTCTACCGCAATGGTTTTATTGCTATCGGCATAAGCAGAAGAGGCGAACAGTGCCAAGGGTAGCATGTAAGCAAACGTTGATTTATTCATGAAAATGTCCTTACTGATCTGCTGTCGTTGAAACGTGTTGTGCTGATTGTTCTGAGCTGTAAATCGTCCATTTTTTTACAGGTGCCATTTCATTACTGGTTAGCACTGCAATGGTACGTCGTTCGCGCTTTTTAAGGTGCTTAGTTAGCTCTGTTACTTGTGTGAACTCTTGCTCTGAAATACGCTCAGGGGCAATGCCATTTTCGATCAAGGCATCTTTAATCACCCCAGTTCGACGCTGTGCTAATGCTTTGTTGTACGCATCGGTACCTTCTGGGCTGGTATCTCCCACAAGGATCACTTTTGCCTGTGGTTTTTGCTTTAAAAGATTAAACAGCAGGGTAAAGGTTTCATTTTGATCTAAACGGATATGGGCATCGTCATAGTTAAAGTACACCGTCTGAATATCGTATTTCGGTTTTACTTCCCATGGCGCACAACCTGTAATATCCACTTTGGTGCCTGTTGGGGTATCGGCACACATATCACGCTGGTTGATCACTCCATCTTTATCATGATCACGAAGATCATCAATTTGATGGCGAGTGACTTGGGTATCTGGCATTTGCGCACAGCCAGTTAATAGCAACGGCAATAAGATCAAAGAAAGTAGTGATTTAGTCATGATTATTGCTCCTTCGCTTGCCATTGTTCTGGGTATTCAACACGTAACGCGTAGGTTAATTTACCCATCGCATTCAAAATGCGATATGCCGCTAAGGTGTGATCATATTCAGTGTGGATGAAGTTTTTACGAGCAAGAAACACTTCGACTTTGGCATCCAGTACGTCAAGTAGGCTACGACGACCTAAACGAAACTGCTCTTCGTAACCCATTTCAGCCGCTTTGGCTGCATCAACGTTCTGTTTTAATAGTTTCTTTTGTTGCTCCAGCATGTTGTAGGCATTCCACGCAAGGGTAGTGCCTTCAACTACTTCACGCTCTGCACGTAAACGAACCGTACGGGCTTCTTCATGACGCCATGCCGAGGCTTCCGTATCGGCATTGGTTTTACCACCGTTATAAATGTCGTAGTTCATGGTTAACATGACACGAGCATCTTGATCGGGACCGAGCGTATTACCCACGTTATCGTTGGCATTTGCGTGTACTTCTAGCTTAAATTCAGGAAAGTAATTGCCTTTTTCACGACGAATTTCTTCACGTGTCGCTTTAATATCCGCTATGGCAGCTTGAATTTCAGGGTGCTGTTCAATACCTTGTTTAACCGCAATTTCTTTGCTGCTAGGCAGTAGGGCGGTATCGACCACAGGATCGACTAAACCTGAAGCCGGCTTACCAACTAAACGCATGAATTGCGCATCTAAATCGTAGAGGTTATTTTCAGCAGCAATCAGTGACGATTGTGCTGTCGCAACACGGGCTGCAATTTGGGCTAAATCTGAGTTACTGCTTAAGCCTTTTGAGTTTTTATCCAGAATATCTTGGTAGATCGCTTCATGTTCACGGACGTTACGTTGGGTTAACTCATGGATGGTTTTTGCTTTTAGCACTTCGAGATACAAACGTGTGGTATCTAATGAAATATCTTCAGCATCAGATAATAAGGTTAAACGTTCAGATTCTGCTTCATGGCTTAAACGGTTGGTATTGGCTGAGGTTTTAAAGCCATCAAAGATCAGTTGTGAAGCTTTAAAGCCAACTTCGGTACGGTTCATACCACGATCGTCTTTCGGGATCTTGTTGCCGCTGTTATAACGGGTTTCTTCGTAACCTGCCGCAGCGTAGAGATTCACTTGCGGTAAGTAATCTGCTTGCGCGCCATCGACTTCACGGAGTACTGATTGGTAACGGGCATATTGTCCAGCGATCTGTGGACTGTAATCAATGGCTGATGCCACAGACTCTTCTAATGAGAGCGCATGCGCAGCACTAGATGAAAATAGCGCCACTGCTATTAATGATGATAAACGCATTCCTTTTCCTTTATCTTTTTGTTCTGTCGCCGTATGAATCGGCAAAAATCTGTTTGTTATAAATTATTTAAGGTTCTCTTAATGCACTGGCTTTGGCGCGTAATAGCGGTTTTAACCAGTAACTTAAAACGGTTTTTTCGCCTGTTAAGATATCCACCATGGCTTGCATGCCGGGAATAACTTGAAGACGGGTATCAGGATCATCATGAAGTTGGATATGAGCGCGGTAATAAGCAGTACCATCTTCTGTTTGTAGGGCATCGGCGCTGACATAAGTCACGGTGCCTTTACGTCCACCGTAGACGACAAAATCGTAAGCGGTAAATTTAATCGTTGCTTCTAAGCCTTTGCTCACAAAAGCAATATCTTGTGGTGATATGCGTGCTTCTACGATTAATTTACTGTCGTGAGGAACCAGCTCCATGATCGGTTCTCCGGGTTTCACTACACCACCTAAAGAGCGCACTAAAATGTCTTTGATCGTGCCGTCCATAGGGGCTTTGATTTCTGTTCGTTTTAACTGATCGGCTAACCCTTCTTGACTGTCTTCTAGCTGAGCAAATTGGTTGGTCGCTTCGTTAAGCTGCGCTTGTACCGACGTTCTAAATTCCAATGCTAGATTTCGACGCATCACAATAGCTTCACGTAAGGCTGCTGATGCTTTTTGTTGTGCCACTTTTGAACTGGCAATTTCACCGCGGAGTTTGACCTGATCACGACGAGTTTGGATCAATTCAACTTCGGCAACAGCACCACGTTTTACTGCACCTTCGAGCATTCTTGCTTCTTTGTTCACTAAGTGAAGACTGCTATTAAGGGTTGAGGTATTACTTTTGGCATCACGCAGTGCTTCTGTTTGTTGCTCAATCGTCAATTGCGCTTCTTCAAGTTGTGATTCAATTTGGCTAATACGCTCGTTGTAGTTAGCTTGTGCATTGATTTGAGCACGGCGGCTTAAATCATCAAAGTCGAGTGCTTGATGGTTAATGGTGATTTGCTTTTGCCAGTCTTTTTCTTTGGTATTGACTTTAACCGTCTCTAATTCGGCTTTCAGACGTTTGATCTGAGCCTGTAGGGTACGAAAATGCTCATCAGATTCATGAAATGCAGTGCGAAAACGGGTGTCATCAAGGATCAATAATGTTTGCCCTTTTTTTACTTGTTCGCCCGGACTCACCAGCACTTGTTCAATGATCCCGCCCTCTAAACTTTGAATTTTTTGGATCGCCAGCGTAGGAACCACTTTGCCGTCACCGACCACCACTTCTTCAAGTTTGGAGTAAGCAGCCCACGTAATAATAGCGATCACTAATAGCGAGCAAAGCCAAATAATCTTACGAGAACGATAGGCATGTTTTTGGTTCGCCCATTTTAAATTACTGCTCATTACTGCCTCCTTGAACAATACTGACCGAGCGAACACGGCTAACTGGGCGTTTAGGTTGTTGTTTTGCGAGAATGTCGTGCGCTTTATCATCAGCAACAATTTGCCCACGTTCTAACACAATAATGCGATCACATTGCGCCAAAATAGACGGACGGTGAGAGCTGATCACCATAGTGATATCACGTGGTAATCGATGTAATGCCTGACGGAAACGCTCTTCCGCTTGTTGATCTAATGCGCTTGTTGGCTCATCCATCAGTAATAGGCTAGGAGAACGATATAAAGCGCGAGCCAGTGCAACCGCTTGGCGTTGGCCTCCCGATAAGTTACGTCCGTTTTCACCAACTTGGGTTTCTAAGCCATTAGCAAGGCGATCCATAAAGCCGTTTAAGCCTGAAGTGGTAATGGCGTGACTGAGGCGTTTTTCATCGACGTCATCACAGCCAAATAGGATGTTTTCGTAGATAGTGCCGTAGATAAGCGCAGGTTGTTGTCCAACCCAACCAATGTTGTTACGCAGTGCTGCTGGTGGCCAGAGTTGGGCATCAATGCCTTCAAAGTACAACTGTCCTGAACTTGGACGATATTGATAAGAAAGTAGGGCTAATAGTGTTGATTTACCTGAACCTGCGGCACCAATAATACCCACACGTTCACCTTGACGAATGGTTAAGCAGATATTGCTTAGTGCATTGAACTGTTGTTCAGGATAAGCGAAGTTCACATCATCTAGCTGCACATTACCGTTAAATTCGCCACGATCCATTACCTGATGTTCATTATTTTCCTGTGGTAATGCCATTACCTGATCAAGCCCAGTGATCGCTGAACGGCTTTGCTGATAGCGCAGCATTAACATGGATAATTGGTTAATTGAACTGGCAGCTCGACCACTCAACATGACGATAGCAATTAAGCCACCCATACTGAGTAAACCTTCAGAAATGCGGTAAACACCAATGATAATTAAACAAATAGTCACGATCTGCTGACTACTCATCACTGAGTGAGAGACAATATTGGTGTATTTACGGGACTTAATGTGCCAATCAGACAGTGCAGAAACGGTTTGCTCCCAACGACGTTGAATAATGCCTTCAGCATTGTTTTGTTTAATATCAGATAGGTTATATAAGCTATCTAATAATTGGGTTTGTTTCTGGGTTGATAGACGAGCCGATTCATCTAAGGTTTGACCAATCTTGCCTTTCATAATAGTGCTAATCAGCAGTAGCACGACCATCACAGCGATTGGAACAAACATCATTGGGCCGCCAAGCCAGCCAATTAAGGCAAGGAAGAACAGGGTGAAAGGTAAATCCACCAAGGTGACTAAAGTCACGGAGGTAAAGAACTCTCGTACACTGTCGAAATCTTGTATTTGACGGGCAAAGGCTGCTGCGGATTGGGGACGGTGTTCAAGTTTCATTCCCAACACTTTTTGCATCAAAATCGCCGATAACTTGGTATCAATATGGTGTCCAGCCATATCAGTGATGGCACTGCGTGCTTCGCGTAATAACCAATCAAATACCAGTGCGATAGATACCCCAGCGGCTAACACCCATAAGGTATTAAACGCTTGGTTTGGAACGACACGATCGTAGACGTTCATCGTAAATAACGGCACGATCAACGCAAGTAAGTTAATGAAAAAGGAGGCGAGTAGCAGATCTCGATACCAAGGTTTTACCTCAGATACCGCCGCCCATAGCCAATGTTTTTTAGGCTTAGGTTTTATCTCATCAACACGAGGATCGGCCATTTGCATTGGCGATATTTGCCACACATCGCCATTGAGTAAATGTGTTAATTCATCGCCTGATTGTTGCGAGACAACAGGTGTTGGGGAATGGGCTTCATTGACTTGAAACTGGACTGTTTTAAATATACCGTCAGTATATTCACTGATGATGATGGGTGTACCTGTTTCAGTAATGCCAACAGCAGGAAAACTGGCTGTGGTTAGCTTATTTTTCGGGTGCAAGCCAACGTCCAACTGAGCTTGGTTGGCTGCACGTTCAAATAGAGAATCATCAAGTTTACCCTGTACTAAGGGTAAACCTGTGGTGACTTTTAGACGATGACAGCGAATGCTGTAATGTTGGCATAGCCATAAAATAGAGGCGAGCCAAACGTCATGATCTAACGACGGATTTTTACTACTCATACCATCCTTAGCCTGTAACTAGATTATTATCATCTATCATTTTTTGTAGTAGCTCTGCTTCCGTTGCAGAGCTTGCATCAGCGCCATAAAGCGCATCTTTACTTACATTATCTAACGTTATCTCTTGCGTAACATCTGCACCATTATCTTTAACATGTAATGTGACAGAACCGTTATTTTCAGTAATATCAATATAGTTATCGGCTGAAATACCATCAGTCACATTGGATAAAATAGCGCTTAAATCGATGTTGTCGGTATTTGCTGTGGCATCAAAATCTAAAATAGTATCTTGTGCTGGCGCAGCGAGTGTCCCTAGATCCTCGGATTTAAAGATGAAACTGTCATTACCTGCATTCCCTGACATAATATCGTTGCCTTTACCGCCAATGATCAAGTCATCATTGGCTGTGCCGACTAGTGTATTGTCACCAGACTCTGCGATTTTGAAATCGATGGTTTGTGTCGTACCAGAGACTTTTTGACTACCTATAGCTGCGATTGGCTCAATGGATAAGGTGAAATCTTGCGCACTGTTGCCCGTCATCGTGAGATTGGCAATATCCGCTTGCTCGACTTCCCAACCATGCTTGGTTGCTTTACCCGCCGAGAAGGTATACCCATCAGGGAAACCAGTGATCAACACGGTTCCTTTTTCTGTTGGTGCCGGGTAGGTCAGATTAAGTGCTAGATTGAGCGCTATGTCTGTCTCAGTTTCAGCAATGATGCTGTTGTATTTTGCTGTGAGTTCAGGGGCATCTGGCACTGGCGTTAGCGTGAGGTTAATGTCTTTTACAACAGGTGTACCTTCATGCTTCACTTCATTACCTAGCACCGTATTGCTATCAACAGTATTAGCAATAAGCTGGATATCAATGTCGCCAAATGCATCACCCGTAAAGAGGGTAAACTCATCGAAAGTGTTGCTATTAACGATAGCAGTAGCAAACCATACTTCACCTTTTTGGGAGATCTGTATTTCTTGATCACCCACTTTAATCTTGTCTAGGCCATGAAGTTGGTCACGGTTTGCCGCACTGAAGATCACTGTTAGTCGTAAACTTTCGTCACTGTTGGTTTCATAACTTTCGATATTCACCGGAATCGTGAAGCTGTCTCCCTCAGTGCCTGATAGCGTTTCTGGCACGCCAAAGAACTGCACATCGTCACCAATAGGGTTGACACCAATGATCACGTCAGTGGTTGAGGTTTGAATATCTGTTGTGCCAATTTCGTTGGTAATAGCATCAAGTTTTAGCTTGATATCACCACTAAAATCTTGCGGTGGGCGAATATAGATATTGCTTGCTTGGCTAATATCAAAACTCCAAGATGTGCCATTATTCGGCAGCTGAACAAATGATTCTCCATTATCAGGAGAATAGAAAAGTACAGCACCAGCAGGTAAACCAGAAAGGTTTAATGCAATGGTTTCAGAGCCATCGTTGTCATATAAGATAGCGCCAAGCCCTTCTATATGGATATAACTGTCTTCATCTCCGGTTGCAGTAATAGTGTCAGGCATTTCCGCAATATCAGTGACAGGTTCAACGTTAATCACCACCGATGCCGTTTTGGTCTGGGTATCGGTTTGGGTTGGGCAATCTGCTTTGTCGGTAATATTGGCTTCAACGTTAATGGTTAAATCGCCACTATAGTTTTCTGGCAGTAATACTTGTATTTCATTTAAACGAGCAGGGTCGAGGATCTGCCAACTCCCATCAGGATTTTGCGTCAGGATTGATGCATCCCCCATCAGCGTTCCACCCGGAACGAGGGTGATTTTCATCCAATTAATGGTCTCTTTACCTGTCGCAGAGTCACCTTCACCAGTAATGCTTTGACCACCTAGTACGCTATCACCGAGTAAAATTTCAAGATTGAGATCAACCGGTGTATCCGTATTATTGTTGTCTTCTTTGACGGTGGTTTGCGTGGTGGTGATCGTAATGTCATCGACAACAGGCGCGACATCAATTTTGATGTTTTGCGTTGTTGTTGATTTTTGACCATTACAGGTTGATGTTTGAGTAATGGTGATCGGAATATCAAGACAGCCAGCCCAATCTTCATCGAGTCCAACAAACACCATGGATGAAAGGCCTGATTCAGTAATGGTGTAGCCGATCACTTCACCAGCATCATTGTATTCTGTGATGATCCCTGGACCTTCAATTTCGACACCTTCAGGTAGATCGTTGATGTCGATAAAGAAAGATAATTCGACTTCTGGATTATCATCAATATTTCCGTTAAGAAGGCCTGAAAGATCAATGTTTTCACCTTCTTTGGCAACGATCTCACCGCTTTGAATGTTATCAGGTGCATCAATAGGTAGACATGAACCACCACCGCTGTGACCGGTAATTTGAATTTGCAGTGGGGCTTCAATAAAGCGTGAGTCCTCATCATCAATCACGCGGGCTTTAATGTTGAGAGTAATAACATTGGTATCTACTTTTGAGCTTACTTTGGCGCCCGCAAATAGATCTTGCATCGCTTCTTTAATGCTATCACTTGTTAAGCCTGTAGCGGGAATGATCCAGTTACCATTGCCATCAATATAAGCGCCATTAGGGTAATCGATGATCAAGTTAATCCCAGCAGGGACTTCAATAATGATGTAATCCAGATATTCAGAACCATCTAAGTCTTCATCAATAAAGTGCACAGTATTGGTGAGATCAATCGGGCTTCCATCGGTACTGGTTAATACTTCTTTCGTCGATATTAAACGCGTATCACTTTCTACTATTCCAGCAATATCGACTTGAATGGTGGCATTAAGCTCTTTTGATGCAGTTTTCCCTGTTGGGGAGGTATCTGTGACTTCATAGCTAATCGCAATATCAAAAATACCACTAAGATCTTCATCTGCTTTTATGGTGACTTTGTTACTATTGATAAAATCAGACCATGATTGAGCGCTATCTTTATAAGCGGCGAGATCTAAGCCACCAGCAGGTACAGATACCGCTGTACCATTAATAAAGAGTGTTAATCCATCTGGAATAGAGATGATCTTATAGCCCGTGAGGCTTTCGCTATTATCACTGTCTTTCGTGATACTTGGTTCTACAAGGAACCTTATGGCTTCATCTTCATTCCCAGAGCTATTGAGTAAGGCACCATCGGTTTCATCAACGATAGGCAGCACATCAATATCCACTTTATAGTTAAATTCACCACTATCACCATCAGGCTCAGTAGAGATGACATTAACATCAAATTTCAAACTACCACTGAAGTCTTTTGGCGTTTTTAAATAGCTAGTTGTTAATTGATCGTGAGTGATCCGATAGATCAAGCCTGTAGTGGCATCTTCACCGACAATTTCGATCACTAATGGATTACCGTTGATATCAACAAATGCCACACCGTCAGGTAAGTTGGTGATCAAAATAGTTATATCTTCAGAGCCATCGTCATCGCTGGTGGTAATTAAAAAATCTAGCGGCTGTGGTTGATCTTCATAAAAGCCAGCCACACCTTTGATTGTGCCTTTAAAGCCTGTCGAATTATCTGTGCTTGTTGGCTCATACACCCAGTGACCGTTACCACCATCGGCAACGTCAGGGCGATCAATCACACCTTTCAGATCGATAGTAACCAGTTTTGTATCACTAACGGCTTGTTCATTGACTGGTGTTAAACCATCAACTGTTGATTCAGTAGAAATGGCGGTGACTTCAATCGTGAGCTTTTCAGTCCATGAACTAATATCGGCTTTCGGATGTAATAGGGCTGTGCCATTGGCTATATCGGCAGCACTCACAATATAGATCCCAGAGCCAGCCGGTGTTTCTACTGCATCACCACCTTGGATAGACCAACCTTCAGGAACTTTAATTTGATAGCTTAAAGATTCAGAGCCATCGGTATCTGTGAGACGACCAATCAGGGCATTACTTAAATTAATCGCTTGATCTTCAAGCCCTTTGATGTTTTTAACTGAAAGAGTCGGTGTATCCGCATCTGGGCGAATATTAACCGTTATCTCACGGGAGGCTTCTTCTCTTTTATCTGCTGGTGTTAAGAATTGGTCACCTTTTTCAATTGCAATTGCAGTAAGAGTAAAGGTGAATTTACCGGCTAAATTCTTATCTGAAAAAATCTTAATATTATTGATTTGATTAGCATTGATAACTTTACCGTTGGTAATAACGGTACTACCAAGTTTAAGTGTAATGCCATCAGGAATACCGGTGATTTTGTATTTTAGACTTTCAGAACTATCGGTGTCTTGTAGATTAGCACCCACATTTAATTGAATACCGTTACTGTCATCTTCAACCCCAGTGTACTCATACTCTTTTGTTTCATCCCAGATTGGCGCATCAGCGTCAGGATAAACATTGATAGTGAGGTTGGTATTTAACACCTTGTCAGTAGTGCTGGTTGTGATGGTGGCTGTAATATCGAGATTAACCACAGGTTGTTGGTTTAATGCTGTATCTAGTGCAGGCTGATACGTTAAATTGCCATTAGGTTTGAAGAAATCACCTTCTTTAACAAAATCGCTCAGTGTGATCACGCCACCAACAGCGGTAAGAAGAGTTCCATTAAGGTAAAGCGTCCCGCCGGCTAGTGAGCTTTCACTAATGGTGATGGTACTTAAGGTTTCATTTTGATCGATATCACCGAGAGAGACTTTAATACTCAGTGGGGTCGTAAGGGTATCTTCTAATACGTTGATCGGTTCAACAATGATTTGTCCTGGCTCATCAGCCAGCGTGAGTGCTGTTTTTCTTACCGCGATATCACCATCACTATCTTGTACGGTATAAGTGAAGTGATCGGTGATATGACCACTACCTTCAGGGCTGGCAATGGTATTAATAATGACAGAACCATCAGCATTAACGATCAAGGTACCGTATTTTTG
This sequence comes from Photobacterium lucens, assembly GCF_009873615.1. Taxonomy (GTDB): domain Bacteria; phylum Pseudomonadota; class Gammaproteobacteria; order Enterobacterales; family Vibrionaceae; genus Photobacterium; species Photobacterium lucens. The sequence continues at coordinate 5,188 of NZ_SSMG01000224.1, read as the reverse complement.
CTCTGGCGAAACATTGGTGTTGATTAAATCAATGGCTGTGCCATCTGCGAGGTAAGTCTTACCTTGATAAGTAAATTCAAGTACTTTACCGCCATCGGCACCTGTGATGGTATCTGTTAATAATTGTACCGTTGATTGCTCACCTTCAATAAGGGTTAAAGTTCCATCTTCGCCAGCAAGAGGCACATCATCGGTCACATTGACTTCAAAGATGGCGGTGTCAGATTGATCGCCATCGCTGTCAGTGACAATCACGCCAAATGCTAAGCCGAGAGTATCTTGGCTATTTGGATCTGGATGGTCGATAGGTGCAAACAGCTCAAATTGAACAGTACCATCAAGATTTACTTTGATACGAAAAACGTTATTACCATCAGCTTTAGCGGTATACCAACCATTAGCATTAGGTGCACCAAGCGTGATGTTAGCACCACCGCTTGTGTAGTTTTGGTTGTTAAACAGTGCGGTATCTAAATGTACAGAAGCAATCTCATCACTACCCGTATTGAAGGTCAGTGTTGGTGCGGCTGTCGTTGACGCATCTTTATCGAGGTTATCATCAAGCAGATCGTTTTCTTGAACGGCTAAGCTGTCATTGACCGTGATACTTGGTACTAAACCATCCCAAATCGTTACTGTGACTTCTGATGTACCCGTGCTGCTATCACTGTCGGTCACTTGTATTGGTAGCTTGAGATCCAACTGGGTGTTTTTACCATTGATATGATCGATAAAGCTATTTAATTGAAAATCAATCGTCGCAGTAATAGAGCCACCTGACGGTACAGTGCCAATATCTGAGAGTTGAATAGTGAAGATCACTGTGCCGTCAGCAAGTGTAGCGTTATAGGTATTACTTCCATCCACTTGCCAAGTTAACGTCTGCCCATTGTGGGTGATATTGTTGCCATCACTGTCTTTCACCGTACCAGATAGGGCTAACTTAAGATCAATAATAGGATCTTGACCTGCTGTAATGGAAATTGTCGCCGATGCGGTGGAATCAATACCTGTTGAGGTATCTGTTGCTATTGGCTCTTCTGTCACAACGAGTGTGGCTGAGGTAATAATAGGATCGCTACCATCAATAATGACGATATCTAATGTTGTCTGGCTTACATCACCATCGTTATCTTTAACAAAGACAGGAATTGAGATAGGTAACTCGCCATTTGCTGCGGTTTGATCTAGCGATTGGTATAGCTTGAAAGTGTAATCAACACTTGAGTTTGACTCGGCATTTGGTCGAGCCGATAAGCTGATTTCAAACACAATATTACCACCAGCTTTGGCAGTAATAGTTTGATTATCATCTGAAATGATATAGCTGATCGCTTGTCCACCACTGGTTAAGCCAGTGGGTAACTGACTAATGTCAAAATACAGTGGGTTTTGTTCAGCAGTGCCATTTAATCCATCGCTACCGACAGTAATATGAAGAGTACCGGTTTTCTCAATTGGCTGAGCTGAAAGATTATTTTCATCGAAGGATAATTCACTGTTCGCCACTAATTCAGGGTCTGCGCCATCTTTAATGAACCAATCAAATTGTCCTGTTGGGGTTTTTGTTCCATCGAGATCTGCCGCATCAATATACAGTGGTAACGTGATTGTATCGTCCGGACTATGGTGGTTTAACGGCTGGTATTGAGTAAGGGTAACGGTGCCTGTCAGATCATTACCGGATACCACGCTTGATATACTGAGCGTAAAAATGGTTTGTCCATTAACAGATGCTGTAATGGTTTTGCCATTATCACTTAATGTATATTCCAGCGTTGCAGAATTTGCCCCTGAAGTCAGGTTTAAAGCGTTAAGCGCTGTGATTGTCTGCGCATTAAAAACAACACTGTTAGGATCGGGATTATCTGAACCTGCTTTGACTGTAAATTCACCGTTATAGCTTTCTGAAGCCGTGGTAATGATCTTTTCGATATTATTCGCGTCAGATTGAATAATGCTATTTGCTTCACCATCCTTGATGGTAATGGTTAGCGTGGCACTGTCTTGCTGTAGATCTTTATCTATAGCGGAGTAGCTAATATCAAGTTGGATATCACCTGACTGATGATCAAGGTTGCGATTGGCAATGAATGTCCATTCGCCATTTGCGGTGATGATAAATTTGCCTTCAGATAGCTCAAAAGTGACAGAGCCGCCATTCAATACTTTCGTTTCACCGTTGATCGTGATACTGGTGACTAATAGGGAAGAATCAAGATCAATATCATTTGTAAGTACATTACCAGTGATCGTATTGCCTTCAACTAGATCGCCCTGATCGTCAACTAACTTAGGTACAGAGTCTTTAATATAGATCGGAACGTTAGCCACAACCGTTTCACTGGTTTTATCCCCGTCTGTTTGTAAGCCATTAATTAAAATACCGGTTTGCGTGTCGTTATTACCTATATTGTTATCGACTGGCGCTAATAAGGTCACTTTGATTGACTTTGTTTCGGTATTAATGACAGCGGTAAGTACGGTGGTTGTCGCTGTTTTTACCGTAAGGTGTAAACCATCGTCTGAGATGATCACTGTGACAGGCTCACCATGGGATGTGAGCGTTTCTAAGATGGTTTGATTCTGGTGAAAGCTGAACTCGGCATATTCAATATTAATGCTTGATGTCGCTTTTAAATCCGAGTGGGTATCAAGTGCATTTTCAAAAAACAGAATATTGCTAGGCTCTGTCAGTGTAGGCATATCATCACTAGCACTATTACCTGCGGCATCGTTCACTGTGGCAGACATTTGCCAAATTTTTGCAGGATCTAAAACTGAGAGATCAAAATTTTCGATACGCCAATGACCGTCTTTATCAACCGTGGTGGTTAAAGTGACAGTATTGATACCATCACTGAAAGTCACATTAACGGCATCACCTTCTTTTGTCCCTGTTGTGGTTCCTTGAAGGAACGTGATTGCACCATTTTTGATAGCTGTAATACTCAATCCACCCAGTTGGTACTGGCTGGTATCAATGTCTATGGTCAGTGCTGAAGTGTCTTTTTCAATGGTGTCGCTAGCTTCTGCTGGGTTGCCTGCGATATCTGTTGTTTTCGCTGTAACAGTCAGTTCGCCATCAGCAAGGCTTGATAAGTCCACATCATCGATAGACCAAGCACCACTAATAATAATGGTATTAAAGGTTAATGTTTTTCCGTCTTTATCTGTGACGGTGACTTCGACTGCTTGGTTATCTTCAACAAAGGCGATATCACCAAAGAGTGTGGTCTTATCTGCAATTTCATCTGAATTTAAAAACTCATCGCCATTGCCTTCAAAGTTGGCAGTAATATCTGCCAAGGTGTCTTTGATAATGGTGTCAGTAGCAGAGGCGGGGTTACCTGCAATATCGACGGTTTCTGCCAAGATAGTCAGTTCACCTTCGGCAAGCGAAGATAAATTCGCATCATTAACTGTCCATTTTCCATCGATAATGGTGGTTTCAAAGCTGAGTTCAACGCCTTTACCATCGGTCACGGTAATGGTGACTGGCTGGTTATTTTCAATGTTATCCACCGAGCCAAAGAGATCGGTAACAGGCACTTCAAAGCGATTTAAAAACTCATCACCATTGCCTTCAAAGTTGGCAGTAATATCAGCTAGCGTATCTTTAGTAATGGTGTCAGTGGCAGAGGCTGGGTTACCGGCTATATCGACGGTCTCTGCCAAGACGGTCAGTTCACCTTCAGCAAGTGAAGATAAATCCGCATCATTGACTGTCCATTTTCCATCAATAATGGTGGTTTCAAGGCTAAGCTCAGCACCTTTGTTGTCGGTTACGGTAATGGTGACGGTTTGTCCGTTTTCAACATTATTCACGGAGCCAAAGAGATCGGTAGCAGTTACTTCAACAAGATTTAAAAACTCATCACCATTGCCTTCAAAGTTAGCGCTAATATCCGCCAAGGTATCTTTGATAATGGTGTCAGTGGCAGAGGCGGGGTTACCTGCAATATCGACGGTTTCTGCCAAAATAGTCAGTTCACCTTCAGCAAGTGAGGAGAGATCAACTGCATTAATATTCCATTTTCCATCATTATTTGTGGTTTCAAAGCTGATGGTTTTACCTTGGCTGTCGGTAATCGTAATCGTGACAGCTTGGTTATTTTCTACAAAGGTAATCGAACCCAATAAGTCACTGATCGAAACTTCAAATTGGTTTAAATAATTATCACCATTGCCTTCAAATTCAGCGCTTATTTCTGCAAGAGTATCTTTAATTGTTTTATCTGTGGCATCAACAAAGTTGCCATAGTAATCAGTAACAGAAGCGTAAACATCCAGTGGACCTTCAGCGAGTTCGCTAAGATCTTGATTATCAATAGCCCATTGCTGATTTTTAACAACAGTATGGGTTTTAAACGTATTGCCATTAATATCGGTGATGGTGACAGCCACAATGCGTCCATCTTCTACATCAAAGGCATCACCAAACAGATCAACCGTAGGTACTTCAAATTGGTTTTCATAACCATCACCGCCGTCAACAATGGTGACCGTTAATGCTGCGCTATTACGTAATGGCGGAATGTCTCGGCCTATATCATCATTGTTATTCTTGGCAATAGATTCGGTAGGGCGAGTAATAAAGCCAGCCTCAGGAATGGTTTCATCTAACGTTGCTTGGATACGAGCGATAAAAGAAGCACTATTACTGGACAAATCTTGTGTGGTTGTTGTTTGTTCTGAACTTTGGCTATGGCGAGGAGCCGTATCAGCATCAGCTGATGGCGTAACATCATCGTCAGTCGGCTGAGTCTTGAAAATCTCATTAACATGAGCTCTTTCATCTATAAAAGGGACGCTATTATCAATGATCTCTGATGGCGGAATTTGTACCCATTCACCTTCAGCTGTTATTTTCCAGATAACGCCTTCAACAACTACATACATTACTGGCTTCATCCTTGGCCCCTGCATTTTATTATTTATTGTGGAAATGTGTCGCGAGTGTTTGTTAAATCCAAAGCATAATCTCGCAACTCTAATCAATATTAGAGAGCAAAATAGTTGAAAAACATTATTTTTACAAAACCTACGTTTTTGACATTATTTTTTGTGACATTGATTACATATTTGTTAATGGGTGTGAGCATGTTGTAACCAATAAAGCTTTGGTTATAAATAAAAATATTTATTAACGCTCAGTGTTATTTAGATATTTATATTAATAAGTATC
>NZ_SSMG01000024.1 GCF_009873615.1 Photobacterium lucens | reverse complement strand
CATATAACCAATGACTATAAATATTGTTAATTTCACGGTATTCTATAAACCCTATTGGGGATATATAACAAAGATTTTTCATCATTATTTTTATAAGTAAGGTTTGCTATCTATGAAGGTTATTCGCTGGATCCTAGGCCGCATCATTTTAGGTCTGAACTTCATTTTCTCACCACGAGGTGTTAAACGTACGCCTGAACAGCAGCAAGCTGTAAATGAGTCAGTTGCAAAACTAAAACTTTACCAATTTGATGCTTGTCCTTTTTGTGTAAAAGTACGCCGAGAAGCAAAAAGACTCAGCCTTCCACTTGAAACCCGTGACGCAAAAATAGCACCGTGGGAGCAAGAACTTATCGAGCAAGGCGGTAAGCGAAAAGTACCTTGCCTACGCATTGAGAAAGAAGACGGTGTTGAGTGGATGTATGAATCTAACGACATCATCGCCTATCTTCAACAACGCTTTAGTTAATTATTAACAACTAACCTACCTCGCTCTCTTATTGAAATTCTTTCAATTACAAAGGCTAAAGTTATCTCTTTTCGTGCCGATAATTTTGCATATTTATCATTTTATCGGCCTATCTCGCCTTATTTGAAGCAACTGTTTAGCTGCTTGCCTTCAATATTCTTGATACAACAGGATGTACAATGAGAAAGTTAAAAACCATTACTACTGACGATATTCTATTGAAACTGTGCCAATCACTATCAAAAGTGATGTCTAAAGCAACAGATACCACAGTCTCATACTCCGCAATGGTACAGAAGATCAATAAGACCAGTCTAAAACCCGATATTGGTTGTTTTGTCTTATTCGATGGCGGCTTCACTGGCTTAGTCGTCACCAACTTTACTAGCCAAGCGGCAATGGAGCTTTATCAAGAATACATGCTGCGCATGGGGATCCCACAAGATGAACTTGCCTTGCACCACACATCCGATGAAGTGGCGAATATTCTTGGTGAGCTGATGAATCAGGTGGTCGGTGATTTCACAGGGAAAATTGGTCGTGAGTTAAAAGTTTCCATCACTCAAAACCAGCCAAAAATGTTGGCGTTAAATAAGCAGATCCTATTATCGGTTGATACCAATCTTGATCGCCCTCAAGCAAGACGCGTAAGCTTCACCACCGAGAAAAACAACATTTTCTACTTAGAACTTGCCATGGATAAAACTGAGTTCATTCAGCTTGAAGAGTTTGAGCAAGACACAGAAGATACTGACAGCATTTTCGAATCAGCTCAATTAGCACGTTACCAACAAGTTGAGAAGCAGAACAACGCTATTAGCCAAACAGATCAAGACTTACTAGATGAATTAGGTCTTTAGCCTCCCTTCATTAAAACTCTCTATCATGGCGAAATATTCATCTCATATTTCGCCATTTCTTTGTATTAAATATTGATGTGAGAGCAATTTCACAGTTATGAAGTTTTTCC
>NZ_SSMG01000223.1 GCF_009873615.1 Photobacterium lucens | reverse complement strand
TTATTAAATACTGCATATTCTTAGCACTAACTATAAGCAGCCAGATAAATGGCTCAACTTCAAAAGGCAGGTGACGTAATGCGTGAGATAATATTATTACGCGGATTATTTAGAGGCAGTTTCCATTGGGGGGATTTTCCAACAACACTACAACATGCATTTCCTCATTGTTCGGTTACTTGCATTGATATACCCGGCAATGGTGAGTTATCGGCTCTCACCTCCCCTATGAGTGTTGCTGCTATGGTAGAAAGCATTCGTGCCCAACGACAAGGTAAAGGTAGTGTGCATCTACTTGCTATTTCTATGGGCGGTATGATCGGACTTAAATGGGCAGAGCTTTACCCTAGTGAAATTCAATCGCTTATTTGTATTAATACCAGTGCTAAAGGCTTTAGTCCGTTCTATGAGCGTTTACTGCCACAAAATTACTTTAAAATTCTAAAGGCATTAGCCTCTAAGCCATTAGCAAGAGAAAGTGCAATTTACCAGATGGTTGCCAACCAACCTCTTGATATTAATATCGTTAATGCATGGGCTAAGTATGGTAACGAGCACCCAATGAGTGTAGGTAATTTCTTGCGCCAATTGTACGCTGCCAGCACATTTAAAACCGTACGCCCTCAATGCGAACTGCATTTTATTTCTTCCACACAAGACAGACTTGTCAGCTGCAAAGCCAGTCAAGCTATCGCAAACGCTTGGCATAGTCCGCTGATCACCAATGATACTGATGGTCATGATATTCCGTTAGATAATCCACAATGGCTAATAAACACCATCAGCACCCTGTGGCAGCAAGCGTCGACTAATTCTTAAATTGATATCGTCGTCTGAGTTATCAGACGACGTATTTTTAGTCATTATCTATTTTTAAATTTTGGCAGTAACCCATTAACCTTACGCATATAATCAATGTACTGGCTGCCAAACTGACGAATAAGATCCTTTTCTTCCAATGACTTACCAATAAAAATATAAACAATTACAAAGACCGCAAATAGCAAGTGCTCTATGGTCATAACATCCGTGAACATAAAACCTATAATGAATCCAAGATAGATTGGGTGTCTTACGTATTTATAGATATAAGGCGATTTAAGCTCACCTGTTACCTTGCTACTGATACCAAAGGACTGCTTTACGCCATACATGCCTAATGGGTCAATCAGTAACGATGATATTAACGCAATACACCACCCCAATAACGAAACAGCAATCAACACATAGCCAAAGATTGTTCCCTGAAAATCCCACAACACTATTCCTGATTCTTTAAAGTTAAACGGAATTAAAAACATCAAGGCGCTGGCGATTAAAATATATGTTGCACGTTCAACGCCATAAGGAATAAATCGCTTTATGCTCTCTCTTGCGAGTAAACTATGATGGACAGAAAAGATAATAAGAAAAAACGTATTGTTTATTATCGCCAATAATAACGGTGATTGTTCTTGAGGTTGAAATAAGTCAAAAGAGAAAAACCCAATGGTATAAACACTTGCCAACAGAAATAGTGTAATAGAGAAAACACAATAAATTATTTTTATAAAACGCATAAAATTAAAGAAATAAATTGATAATTA
>NZ_SSMG01000222.1 GCF_009873615.1 Photobacterium lucens | reverse complement strand
TACTTGCGATAATGTAATAAGTAAACTGATATAAATCAAAACTAAAGTAATAAAGCGAAAGTTGCTTGATGATAAGCTTCTTTTAAATAAAGTGGTATTGTACATTATGCACTCTATACTTTTTTGACATACTACAATTATCTTAGGTTAGAAAATTTAATGGTTACTGCATTAAAAGCGTTAAAGCGAAATCAATATGGTAAAGATTTTATATCCCACACTATGCAGTCAATATTTAATGAATTACAGCCAGATCATTACTATATCGCCTATTTTAATAAAAGTTGTAGTAAGGCAACATCGCTAGCTTATTACATTGATGGTGTTATTACTGATAGCACGATAAGTTACCTTTTAGATGATGTTCCGTGCCGAAAAGTTTTGGAAAGTGGAGCTATTTACCTTATCGAAGATCACGCATATTCTGCTTATCCAAAAGATAAATTGATGGTTGAACAGCAGTTTGAATCCTATCTTGGTATTCCTATTATTTCGCCTCATGACGATGTGATTGGTATTGTTGTATGCCTATTTCAGCAGCCGTTTTATTTATCGCAAGAGCATACCGATTGGGCCGAAGCTATGGGGTTATTGCTAGGTTCAGAGCTTCAATACTTGGCATTACTGTCAGAGCAAAAATTGCTACTTAGTGAAATGGAGGCGTCCCAACGTGTTGCTAAATTAGGAAATTGGCAGTGGGATGTATTAACCAATACTTATACATGGAGTAAAGAAGCCTGCCGTATTTACGAGTTAGAGAACTGCTTGCATCCTGATCTTAAATTTGTGCAAAGCTCAATTCATCCTGAAGATAGAGAGCGTGTGATCCAATTTATGGATGATATTATTACTTCCGAACATACCGGATATAATATTATTTATCGATTATTACTGCCTAGTGGGAAAGTTAAATACGTTCGTAAGGATTCAGTCATTGTTAAAGATGAAAAAGGTAAAACAACACTTATTCGTGGCATTATTCAAGATATCAGTGAGTTTTATCATATTTCTACAGAGTTATCTAAAACCTCCAATCAATTACATATTACCTATAATGCGGTAGCCGAAGGGGTATGGGAATATCATTTTAATACCCGTGAAAAAGTCACCTCGCCAAAAGTATGGGAAATCCTCAATATCGATGAGCGTGTTATTCATTCGTTATATGAGCTAATACGTTTGATCCATAGAGACGAAAGAAACGTTGTTTTAGATGCAATTAGAAAATTAAGAAATAATGAATCTCACTCTCTTAATTTTGATTTTCGTTTGAACCCTAAATTTGTGACAAACATTTTTTATATTGACCATTGGTTTCAATGTCAGGGTAAAGTAGTCGCTGTAAACTCATTTGGTGAGACTGAGAAAGTTGCAGGTATTTTAACGGACATTACTGAGACCGTTTCTACGGTTCAGCAATTAAATCTGGCGAAAACCGTATTTGATAATACCTCAGAATGTATTGTGATCACCGATAGTAATAACCATATCGTTACTGTGAATGAGTCATTTGAAACGGTAACAGGCTATAGCTGTGAAGAAGTGATTGGCAAAGATCCTCGAATTTTGGCATCAGGGTTTCATGACAAAGCGTTCTACGAAGAAATGTGGGATTGCGTTGAACACACAGGACAATGGAAAGGTCAGCTATACAATCGTCGTAAGAATGGCAATGTGTACCCTGAAGAAATGACTATCAACAAAGTTGAAGATGATAACCACGAGGTGGTGAACTATGTTGGTGTATTTCACGATATCAGTGTACGTCAACAAACAGAAAAAGAGTTGTTGTTCTATGCAAATAATGATGCTTTAACCACACTAATGAATCGCCGCTGTTTTACTGAAAGAGTAGAGCAGGAGATCAATTCGGCATGTGAGCAAGTAAAGAAAGGCGGTTGTAACCAAGAGTTCTCAGTGTTGTTTATTGATTTAGACGATTTTAAGTCAATCAACGATCTTTATGGTCATGATGTTGGCGATAAGTTGCTAAAGCATCTTGCTGAAATCTTATTGGACTTTTGTTCTAAAGAGACTTCAGTGTGCCGTTATGGTGGCGATGAATTTGCGATTTTATTAAAAGATAAATCGTCCTCATATGCCAAGCGGTACGCGCAAAAATTAATGCAAGCATTATCTCAGCCGATTTTTATTGATGAGTTACAGTTTAATATCACTATCAGTATTGGGATATCGACTTATCCTGAAAGTGGTGAGACACATCAAGCGTTGTTAAAAAATGCTGATTATGCAATGTATGAGCAAAAACGTAATGGGCGCAATGGTATTTCAATTTATGATGCACAGTTGCAGTCTGAATACATTCGAAAATTACGCTTAAAAGATCGTTTAATTAAAGCCATCGCAGAGAAAAAAATCCAAGTTTACTATCAACCAATTGTTGATATTGAAACGGGGAAAATCTGTAAATTCGAAGCATTAACGCGTTGGTTCGATGAAGAAGAAGGCTATATATCACCTATAGTCTTTATCGAAATGGCTGAAACCTACGGGTTAATAGGGCAATTAGGACGAGTTGTTTTCGAACAAGCGTGTCGAGATTTGGCTTACATGCATCAGAAGGGATATACCGATATTTGTATGTCTATCAATCGCTCAGTGCGTGAATTTGCTGTTTTTGATCAAAAGTATATTTACGACATTATTGATGAACATGGACTGGCGTATGACAAGATCATGATTGAAATCACCGAGTCTGCTGCTCTTGATGAAGGTAATAATATTTTAGAATTATTATCTGAATTTGCTCAGAAGGGTATCTGTATTGCGATTGATGATTTTGGAACTGGTTATTCGTCAATGTCAGCTATTATTGCCAATAAGCCGAATGTGATAAAAATTGACCGCAATTTTATTGTTGATATTGAGCAGAGTGTTGAAAGTCAGATTTTAGTCTCACTTGTTATGGATATGAGTCGTAAACTTCATTTAGATGTTGTGGCTGAAGGTGTTGAAACAAAAGCACAACTTCAACTGTTATCTAAAATGGGATGCCACTATATTCAAGGTTTTTATTTTAGTCCTGCAGTGAATATTGATGCGGCGATGGTACTGCTTAAGCAGAGTAATGTGTGTGCGATTACCTCATGCTAATCACTTCTTAGATACATGATTATCAATAGTCGTGCTATAAGGTAACAGTGGACAGTAGTTATCAGGTAATACATGCAAACGTTATTTTTTGATTTTGATGGAACATTAGTTGATTCGGAACGCTTTCATGCTGCGAATTGGAGCCAATATTTAGCAGGTCATGGGGTTGAGTTAAGTATTGATACATTTATGTCTCAGTACGCTGGTGTTACTTGGCCCCACATCGCTGAGCATTTTATTTCTCACTATAAGATTCCTACAACAGTTTCTACCATGATCAATGAGATGGAAACATTGACTGAAGCGATGATCATTGAAAAGGGCATTCCAGCAATGCCTGGTGTGGATGATTTGCTTAAAACCTTATCAGGCAAAGTGCCGATGGCAGTGGTCACGGGAGCGCCGAGAGATTACGTGACGGGAGTGTTAGCTCAGCATGGTTGGTTGTCACTGTTTGATAATGTTTTTAGCGGTTATGAAGTCACAAATAATAAACCTGCCCCTGATGTGTATTTACAAGCCTGTAAAACAATGCAGGTTTTGCCAGAAAAGGCGGTGGCTGTAGAAGATAGTCGAACAGGATTAATGTCGGCACTGAGTGCCAATATTCATGCCGTATTTGTAAATGAACATAGCGCTAAGTTACCAGCACACGCGAACCATTCATTTGCATCTATGCCAGAAGCAACGCCATTGTTACTCTCTTTATTTAATCTGAATAATTAGCTATCTGTTGGTTATATTTGTTGAGTGGTAGTGCAAAACTAGCTGTTATTACGGTAAATACGATAGAATACGCCAAATTTATTTAGAGATGAATATGATGGAAAACGAAGAGATCATGACAGGCGATATGCTTGTTGAAACGGTTGAGAATCAGCTATCTGATGGTGAACCGTTAGTGGTTAAAGAAACACTCATGCGCTTAGTCATGACGGGGACACCACGTGAAGAAGCGATCCAAATGATGGCATGTGCACTGTCAATTGAAGTGTTTGATGTAATGAAAAACGAAGGTAAATTCGATTTAAAACGTTACAGTGAAAACCTTGCCGCATTACCTGATATGCCTTGGGAAGACGATATCTAGTCTTTACTCAATTAACCGCATTGCTCAGTTTTGCTTTTAGTCAGCTTAGCTAGTAATGCGGTTTTTACTGTGCTTCAGTATTTATTCTTTTAGCTGCTTTGAACTGTGTAACGTGGCTATGCGAGATAACATAGTTAACGAGCTTTGATGCTCTTCTTCTGTTGCTGCTGCACATGCATCGGTAATGATATGAACCTGATAATCACGGTCATGAGCATCTCTGACTGCTGATTGAATTGCCCACGCTGTACTCACTCCACAAAAATACACATCAGTGATCGCATTTGCACGTAATACACTATCTAGTTGTGTGTTATGAAATGGATTGACTCGAGGTTTGCAGATCACCAGATCGTCTTCTGTTATTGCTAAATCTTGATGAAATTGTGTTCCCCAACTCTTGAGATTTAATGCTCCTATACTCTCGGCTTTACCAAACATAGGGGAGTGACGGGGTAGATCGAGGTAATCATTGTTGAAGCCAACTTTGATAAAAATACAAGGGATATGGTTCTTACGAGCCCATGCAATCGCACTATTGGCATGTTTAATGGTATTACAGGCAATGACTTGTTGTGCGCAGCTAGGGATTTTCCCTTTTAAATCAACAATATCATTAATGAAATCAATAACAACTAATGCGCTTTTCATAATCACCTCGCTAAATAAATGATTATAACGAGTGTAAATGAATT
>NZ_SSMG01000221.1 GCF_009873615.1 Photobacterium lucens | reverse complement strand
AATTATCATACAGAACAACTACCTCAACGAATAATATGTATAAAAAAACCCAGTAATGGTATCCATCACTGGGTTTCGAATTTCATCAAACGCAATAAACTTAGTTGATTTCGATTGGAGCAAAGCTCTTAATTAAATCATCAAGTTGTTTAATTTGCGCTAAGAATGGCTCAAGCTTATCTAGTGGGAATGCAGATGGACCATCACATAGTGCCTGATCAGGTGTTGGGTGCGCTTCCATAAATAGGCCAGCGATACCTGTTGCAATACCAGAGCGAGCTAGATCAACAGTTTGCTCACGACGACCGCCTGAAGCAGCACCTAGAGGATCACGACACTGTAGCGCATGGGTTACGTCAAAGATAATTGGGCTGCCTTTTGATGCTTTTTTCATTACATCAAAACCAAGCATATCAACCACTAGGTTATCATAACCGTGTAGTACACCACGCTCACATAAGATCACATTGTGGTTGTCACATTCCGCGAATTTCTCAACGATGTTACCCACTTGACCTGGGCTCATGAACTGTGGTTTTTTCACGTTGATCACAGCACCTGTTTTCGCCATCGCTTCAACAAGATCGGTTTGACGTGCAAGGAATGCAGGAAGCTGAATTACATCAACCACATCAGCAACAGGTTGTGCTTGTTCACGCTCGTGAATGTCAGTGATGATTTTTACACCAAACGTATCTTTGATCTCTTGGAAAATCTTCAGACCTTCTTCCATACCAGGACCACGGTATGAATGCACAGATGAACGGTTAGCTTTATCAAACGACGCTTTAAATACGTAAGGAATACCTAACTTTTCAGTAACCTTTACGTAGTGCTCACAGATTTGCATCGCTAAATCGCGAGACTCAAGCACGTTCATACCGCCAAATAGGACAAATGGCTTATCATTCGCTACATCAATGTCGCCAATGCGAACAGTTTTTTGTTCCATCATATTCGTTATTCTCTTTTAGTGCAGAGTCAAAGGCTCATCAAAGAGCGTCTCTACTTGCGTTTTGAGTAAATCGGCAGCCGGATCTTCAGGACATTGTTCAATAAAATATGAATAATCCATCGCAGCAGCATGACTACAGTCGAGTTGCTGATAAATATAGCCACGGTCACGGATCTCATGAGGATCACCCGGGCTAAATAACAGCGCTAAATCACTACAACGTAAAGCGTCTGTGAAATGCTCTTCTCGAAGCAGCGCACTTTTCATCACAGTTAACCAACGAACAAGAATTTCGTGATTCTGCTGTGTTTTTAAATATTCTGGCTTTAATTCAGTAAACGGGCCGCGATGACCAATCAACCAACTGCGTAAAATATGAGTACTAACAAACTCACCATCAAACGGGTTGATGTATTGCACATCCCCTTCCGGCCACGTTGCCTTTAATAAAAATTGCGTCGGGAAGCCTACACTTTCTACTGGTAGATCAAGATGCTGTGCTAGATAAACGAACAGTGCACCTAAGCTAACAGGGATCCCTTTACGGCGCTCCAATACCTTATCTAAGAATGCATTATCTGATGAAAAGTATTGCTGATGATCGCCTTGAAAACCCCACTCACGATAAAATAAGCGTAATAGTCCTTCTAAACGAAGGCGAGGATCGAGCTCCTCCATTAACGCATGCTCGGCTTCTTGAGCTAATTGAGATAACTTTAATTGCACCCAATGGGCTGGAAATTCAGGATCAATTTCCGCCATCATCTCAATAGCCCCGTCCACTAACGGGCGAGAATTGAGTTCATCTTCATTAAACTGCATCATGATCTAACCTAACTTAACCGAAAATCGACGTCTTAGTGATCGCCAATTGTGCAGCTAAAAATACCCAACCCAACGCGCCTAAAAAGGCAAACGTCTTAAAGACTTTATTCTTACCCATGTGTAGCGTGACATAACCAAGGGCAATGTAAGCCAACACACAAGTCAGTTTTTCTGTTAGCCAGCCATTTGCTGCAGTAAACGGCATAAAACCAGTAATAAAGATAAGTGCCACACCTGATGCTAATAAAATCGTATCAACAATGTGAGGAGTCACTTTAAAAAACTTTTTATTCAGCAGTGATGAGTTTGCCATCATCATGATATAGCGGGTTACGAATAACAGCACACTTAGTGCAATGGCCACTAAATGAATGTGTTTCATCGCCATATACATCATCATCTATTTTTCTCCTTGCCAGCAACCCATCGTTACTCGATCGAGTCCTGCATAATCTTGACTGGTAGAAATTTGTTGGTATCCAAGCTGCGCTAAAATTTCACGTACTGCAGAGCCCTGCTCAAAGCCGTGCTCCATTAATAACCAACCACCGATTGCCAAGTGTTGTCGTCCTTGATCGCTGATAATACGAATATCAGCCAAACCGTTATCGTCAGCCACTAACGCACTCTTAGGTTCAAAACGAACATCGCCTTGAACAAGGTGCGGATCGGCTTCATCAATATAAGGCGGATTACTCACAATCACATCAAACATTTCATTTTGTTGTAACGGTGAGTACCAACTACCCGCTAAAAAACGAGTATTTGAAATTGATAAACGTTGGCTATTTTCCAGCGCTAAATCAGCTGCTTCTTGGCGTAAATCGATGCCTGTTACCTGCAACATTGGACATTCAGATGCAATCGCTAAAGCAATGGCACCTGTACCTGTGCCTAAATCCAATACTTTAGTGGCTGACGCTGAAATTTTTTCTAATGCCAGTTCAACTAAACGCTCAGTATCAGGACGTGGGATCAATGTTGATGGTGAAACCTTTAATGACAGTGACCAAAACTCACGTTCGCCAATAATGTAAGCCACAGGCTCACCATTAATACGACGGGTGACTAACGCTTGAAATGCCTCATATTGAGCATCATCAAGTTGTTTTTCTGGCCATGTCAGTAAATAGCTACGCGGTTTATCGAGTACGTGACATAGCAAAACAGCACTATCTAACTGCGGGCTATCTGAGCCCGCCGTTGATAATTGTGCTGTTGTTTGTTTTAAAACCTGTTCAATGCTACGAGGCATTAGTTTTGCTCAGCCATTGCAGCAAGCTGATCCGCTTGGTGCTCTTGTAGAACAGGTTGAATTAGTGCGTCTAGATCGCCTTCCATCACTTCATTTAAACGGTAAAGTGTTAGGGTAATACGGTGATCCGATACACGACCTTGTGGGTAGTTGTAAGTGCGGATACGGTCAGAGCGATCACCTGAACCTAATAGGTTACGACGAGTGCTCGCTTCTTCTGCATTACGTTTTTCTTCTTCCGCTTTAATGATACGCGCAGCAAGTACCGACATCGCTTTTGCTTTGTTCTTATGCTGTGAACGCTCATCCTGACATTCCACCACAATACCTGTTGGTAAGTGAGTAATACGAATAGCAGAATCTGTGGTGTTAACGTGCTGACCACCCGCTCCTGATGAACGGAATGTATCGATTTTCAGATCGCCAGCGTTAATTTCTGGAATTTCAGCTTCTGGCACTTCAGGTAGTACCGCAACAGTACATGCTGATGTATGAACACGGCCTTGAGATTCGGTTGCAGGAACACGTTGTACACGATGACCGCCTGACTCAAACTTTAAGATACCGTACGCACCTTCACCGTTCACTTTTGCGATCATTTCTTTGTAACCGCCTTGCTCTGCACGGTTTTCGCTGATCACTTCTACACGCCAGCCACGACGCTCTGCGTACTTGCTGTACATACGGAATAGATCACCGGCGAAAATACCGGCTTCATCACCGCCAGCACCAGCACGAATTTCCACGAAACAGTTGCGATCATCGTTTGGATCTTTTGGCAGCAATAGCACTTGAAGTTCATCTGCTAGACGCTCAATTTCAGCTTTCGCTTCTTTGATCTCTTCTTGTGCCATTTCACGCATTTCTGCGTCGTCTTCTTGTGCCATCTCTTCAGCAGCAACTAAATCTTCTTTCGCTTGTTGGTAAGCTTGGAAACACTTAGTCACTTCTTCTAGCTGTGAGTATTCTTTCGATAACGCACGAAAACGGTTTTGATCCGCAAGTACATCCGGATCACCAAGGAGATGTTGAACTTCTTCATAACGTTCAACAAGAGTTTCTAATTTAACTAAAATTGATTGCTTCATAATCTTCTAATCGTGCTTAGCGAAAGCCAAAGGCGATCAACTACTAATCGTTATAGGAATCCAGACCGAGAGCTTCACGGATCACCACTAATTTGTCAGACTCGCCATTTTTAGCGACCTGCTGCATAGCTTTGGTTGGAGCATGGATAAGCTTATTGGTCAGTTTGTTACTGAGCTCTGCTAAGGCCTTCTCAGGGTCGGTACCATTAGCAATGGCTTGGAGGCTACGTTGTAGCAACTCCTGTTTAATTTGGTCGGCAAATTGACGATAATCACGAATACTATCAACAGCTTCTAGTGAGCGTAGCCATTGCATAAACGCTGCACTTTCTTCACTTACAATGGCTTCAGCCTGAATAGCCGCAACCTTACGCTGCTCACGGTTCTTCTCTACAATCGAGTGAAGATCATCAACAGAATATAAGTAAGCATCGTTCAATTCGCCAACTTGTTGTTCAATATCACGTGGAACAGCAATATCAACCAACAGCATAGGCTGGTGACGACGTTGCTTCAGTGCCGCTTCGACCATGCCTTTACCAACTATCGGTAATGGACTCGCCGTTGAGCTGATCACAATATCTGCTCGGTGAAGATGCTCAGGAATTTCTTCTAAGCTGATCACCTCAGCACCGAATTCACGCGCAATACCTTCAGCACGCTCACGAGTACGGTTAGCCACAATTAAACTGTTACAGCCCTGTTCAACAACATGACGAGAAACTAATTCAATCGTTTCACCCGCACCTACCAGTAAAATAGTAACACCGGATAAAGACTCAAAAATTTGGCGCGCTAAAGAACACGCAGCATAAGCCACAGATACGGCATTACCACCAATATCTGTTTCCGTACGTACGCGTTTCGCTACTGTAAAGGTTTTTTGAAACAGCTTTTCTAAGGTGCCACCTACTGCTTCAATGTCTTTTGATTCCGAATAAGACTGCTTCACCTGTCCTAGGATTTGCGGCTCGCCCAATACTAACGAATCTAGGCCACAAGCAACACGCATTAAATGACGTGCTGCTGCTTGCTCTTCATGAAAGTACAGGCTTGGCATCAGTTCTTCGGCTGTGATCTGATGAAATTTGGTCAACCAGTCAATGATCACACCCGGCCCTGACTGTGAAATTTCACAGTAAACTTCAGTACGGTTACAAGTAGAAACAATAACCCCACTTAATACCTCAGGGTGGTTTTTCAGCTGCTGCAACGCCAAAGTGAGCTTTTCAGGAGAAAATGCCACTTTTTCACGTAAATCAACAGAAGCTGTTTTGTGGTTGATTCCTAATGCAAGCAAGGTCATGGAGACGGTGTACCCACTTCGCCGGTGAAAAAAATCTAAGAGGGGGGATTTTACTTGATGCCCTGACGTAATAAAAGGTAGCTGACGAAATCAATCAATAATGATGGCATTTTTCTTGCCTTAATCGCCTAATATCCCCATTATTTTTGGTTATTATTTGGCTTTAATTAAAATAATCGCTATTGTTTTGGCTCATTCTTATTACGAGCTTTCATCATGAGATTACGTAATTTAGCCTTTATCGCTATCACGCTTGCCTTATTATCAGGCTGTGCACAAACGCCGAAAAACACCCAAAAAGTAGATTGGGAAACCCATCAAACCCAATTAAAACGCCTCACCGATTATCAAGCGAAAGGCGTGTTTGGTTATGTAAGTCCAGAGCAACGTGTATCACTGACATTTAACTGGAAAAATCACAACGATGAATACCAGTTAATTCTGACTAAAATGTACAAAACCGTGCTGAATTTAGACGCTAAGCCTAATAGCGTAACCTTAGTTGACCCAGACGGGAAAACCTATCACGGCACCGATGCAACGCAACTAGTACAACAGTTAACTGGCATTCAATTACCGCTTTCACAAATGCGAGATTGGTTAATCGGCTTACCAACAGGTGCTGATACTTACCAATTGAATAACAACGATCAAGTTGCTTATTTAGCTAAAGACATTAACGGTCAGGTATGGGAAATGCATTACAACACGTATAATAGCCAAAGCCCTGCATTACCAACCCAAATGGTGCTAAATCAAGGCAAACTCAAAATTAAAATTAAAATTTCGCACTGGTTAGCTAACTAATTTGTAAGAAATTTTACCGTTATTCTCAAAAATACGAGCACTGCATGAGTCAAAACATCCCTTTTGATGTTGCTAGCCAATGGCCAGCACCCGCTAAACTCAATCTATTTTTATACATCACGGGTCAACGCCCAAATGGCTATCACGATCTGCAAACCCTTTTCCAATTTGTGGATTACGGTGACACCCTCACGATCACACCACGCCGTGATAACCAACTCCTTTTAACACCAGCAATTGAAGGTGTTAAAACAGAAGATAATTTGATCTACCGAGCAGCTGAAGCACTGCGTCAAGCCGCTAACTGTGAGTTAGGTGCAGAGATCCATATAGATAAGATTCTCCCTATGGGTGGTGGTCTTGGTGGCGGATCTTCTAATGCAGCAACCACACTCGTCGCCCTTAACCATTTATGGCAAACCAACCTTTCTGTTGATGAATTGGCTGAAATCGGTTTGAAATTAGGTGCCGATGTACCCGTTTTTGTCCGTGGTTCCAGTGCATTTGCTGAAGGTGTTGGTGAGAAATTACAGCCCGCAGAACCCGACGAAAAATGGTTTTTAGTAGCCAAACCCGATATTAGCATCGCAACTGTTGATATTTTCACCCATCCCGACCTTCCACGAAATACAAAAAAACGCAGTCTGTATGCCCTGTTACATGGCGTTTACGAAAACGATTGCGAGAAAATTGTAAGAAGTCTTAATCCCGAGGTTGATCAGGCGCTTTCGTGGCTGTTAGAATACGCGCCATCAAGATTGACCGGCACTGGCGCTTGTGTATTTTCGGAGTTTAATACGCAGGAAGAAGCCAACGCAATTTTGAAAATTTTACCTGACTGGCTCCACGGATTTGTCGCAAAAGGTGTCAACACGTCTCCTCTTATGACAGCCTTAGCCGCACATTCTACGGATTGTCAGTAATTACAACTTGGACGCAACCTGAGGTTTACACCGTGCCTGATATGAAGCTGTTTGCTGGTAACGCAACACCAGAACTAGCCCAACGCATCGCTGATCGTCTTTATATTTCATTGGGAGATGCAACGGTTAACCGTTTCTCCGATGGTGAAGTATGTGTACAAATTAATGAAAACGTACGTGGTAGCGACGTATTCATTATCCAATCAACTTGTGCACCAACGAACGACAACCTAATGGAACTGGTTGTTATGATCGATGCACTACGCCGCGCTTCAGCTGGCCGTATTACAGCAGTAATTCCATACTTTGGTTATGCTCGTCAAGACCGCCGCGTTCGCTCTGCTCGTGTGCCAATCACTGCAAAAGTAGTTGCTGATTTCCTTTCTAATGTGGGTGTTGACCGTGTTCTTACTGTTGACCTACACGCTGAGCAAATCCAAGGCTTCTTCGATGTTCCTGTAGATAACGTATTTGGTAGCCCTGTTCTTCTAGAAGACATGCTAGCAAAAGATCTTCAAGATCCTGTTGTTGTATCACCAGACATCGGTGGTGTTGTACGTGCTCGCGCTATTGCAAAACTACTTGATGACACAGATATCGCTATCATCGATAAGCGTCGTCCACGTGCCAACGTATCTCAAGTAATGCACCTAATCGGTGATGTTGAAGGTCGTGACTGTATCATTGTTGATGACATGATCGATACTGGCGGTACGCTATGTAAAGCAGCAGAAGCACTAAAAGAACGTGGTGCGAAACGTGTATTTGCATACGCAACTCACCCAGTATTCTCAGGTAGTGCACTAGAGAACATCCGTGAATCTGTGATTGATGAAATCATCGTAACTGACTCAATTACGTTGACGAAAGAAATCGAAGCAACAGGTAAAGTTTCTGTATTAACACTATCAGGCATGCTAGCTGAAGCGATTCGTCGTATTAGCAACGAAGAGTCTATCTCAGCAATGTTTGAGCACTAATACGCTCAATACGTTAAAAGTAAAACATTAACGTCGCTATTATTTAACGCCTCGCTTTTGCGGGGCGTTTTCTTTTATAAAGCAGCCAAAAATAGCCGTTAAAGCACAGTCGTATCAATTTTACTTAATTTGATATAATATGTGACGCGTTTTGAGCCCGACTCCCAGTAACTCATCACTACTTTCTACACAAGTACAATCGGCATAGTTACTGGCGTATATAACAAGAGAGATAAACGTGAGTAATAATATTCGTTTACTTGTTGGCCTAGCAAATCCGGGTCAAGAGTATGCTAGAACTCGCCATAATGCAGGTGCATGGGTAGTAGAAGAGCTAGCACGCGTTCACAATGTAACGCTTCGCCCCGATCCAAAATACTTTGGTTTAACGGGTCGAATTACAGTCAACGGACAGGATCTTCGCTTATTGATCCCTAGCACTTTCATGAACCTGTCAGGTAAGTCTGTGGCTGCATTAGCAAATTTCTTCCAAATAAAACCTGAAGAAATTCTTGTTGCTCACGATGAACTCGATCTCCCTCCGGGTGTTGCGAAATTCAAAAAAGGTGGCGGTCACGGTGGTCACAATGGCCTTCGCGATATCATCAGCAAAATGGGCAACAATAAAGATTTCTATCGCTTGAGGATCGCTATCGGTCATCCAGGCGATAAAAACAAAGTCGCTGGCTACGTACTTGGTAAAGCACCAGCTAAAGAGCAAGAATTAATTGATGCAGCAGTAGATGAATCTGTTCGCTGTATTGATTTATTGCTCAAAGACGGCTTAACAAAGGCGCAAAACCGCCTACATTCATTTAAAGCAGAATAGCCAAGCCAATTCGACTTCTATTTTGCCGCTATAGTACGATCATCCGTACTATAGTTGAGTTGTTACACAGAATAATCACCAAAAGGGTTTTAAACCATGGGTTTTAAATGCGGTATCGTAGGTCTACCAAACGTTGGTAAGTCAACTCTATTCAACGCCTTAACAAAAGCAGGCATTGAAGCAGCAAACTTCCCGTTCTGTACTATTGAACCAAATACAGGTGTAGTACCTGTTCCAGATCCACGTATGGATGCTCTAGCAGTTTTCGTTAAACCAGAACGTATTCTGCCAACGACAATGGAATTTGTTGATATCGCGGGCCTAGTAGCCGGTGCATCTAAAGGTGAAGGTCTAGGTAACAAATTCCTAGCAAACATCCGTGAAACTGATGCCATTGGTCACGTTGTTCGTTGTTTCGAAAACGACAACATCGTACACGTTGCAGGTCGTATCGATCCGCTAGAAGACATGGATATCATCAACCTTGAGCTAGCAATGGCAGACTTAGACACTTGTGAGCGTGCGCTACAACGTCTAGCTAAGCGTGCTAAAGGTGGTGACAACGATGCTAAATTCGAAATCAAAGTACTAGAGAAAATGCTACCTCACCTAACTGAAGGTGGCATGCTACGTGCGCTTGAGCTAACAAAAGAAGAAAAAGCAGCGATTGATTACCTGCACTTCCTAACGCTTAAGCCAACCATGTACATTGCGAACGTAAACGAAGATGGTTTTGAAAATAACCCATTCTTAGACGCAGTGATGGAGCGTGCAGCACAGGAAAATGCTGTTGTTGTTCCTGTTTGTGCGGCAATTGAATCAGAAATCGCAGAGCTTGATGACGCTGATCGTGAAGAGTTCCTAGCTGATCTTGGTATCGAAGAACCAGGTCTAAACCGCGTGATCCGCTCTGGCTACGAGCTACTTTCACTACAAACTTACTTCACAGCTGGCGTGAAAGAAGTACGTGCATGGACTATCCCTGTAGGTGCAACAGCACCAAAAGCGGCGGGTGTTATCCACACTGACTTCGAAAAAGGTTTCATCCGTGCTGAAGTTATCGGCTACGACGACTACATCAACTGTGGTGGTGAAGCGGGTGCTAAAGAAGCAGGTAAATGGCGTCTAGAAGGTAAAGAATACATCGTTAAAGATGGTGACGTTGTTCACTTCCGCTTCAACGTGTAATTTATCACCTGTAAAAAGCATATAAACATTCATAAGCCAGCTGTTTAGCTGGCTTATTTTGTATTTAACAACCAACGTTTCGTAATTCTACCGTCACTAGAATTAATTGATGCACCTCACATTTATCAATATTTTAGGCTGACAAAGTCGATTTCAGTTTGTCATTCGCACACATCGTCCAAATATCCGACGAACAAACGGATTTTCCCGATATTTTCAAAAAAACTGTTGACGGTTTTCGCTGGTATGAGCATAATGCGCCCCGTTCCCGACACAGTGACTCACTAAGAGTTACAGTGATAAATCGGAAAATGGCTACGTAGCTCAGTTGGTTAGAGCACATCACTCATAATGATGGGGTCACAGGTTCGAATCCCGTCGTAGCCACCATTCAATTTTCAACGTAAAATTGAAAGTCAGTTTATTATACTGATAATATGCGGAAGTGGCGGAATTGGTAGACGCACCAGATTTAGGTTCTGGCGCCGCAAGGTGTGAGAGTTCAAGTCTCTC
>NZ_SSMG01000220.1 GCF_009873615.1 Photobacterium lucens | reverse complement strand
GTAAAAATATAAAGTAGTAACGTTATTACCCCTAATAAATAATCCATATTATAAGTGACACGCTTCCATACAAGCACCAGCAGCAGCAATACCTAAACTAGGTCCTGCAACACTACCCAAAGCTGGTGTTGCAACCCCACCAACAAAGCCCCCCACAGCTCCAATAGCACCAACCGTGGCACCAGAAGCCCCTAATCTCAGTAACACACTGGCAGGAGCACCTCTTTTAACTCTTCTTGGTCTCGGATCTCTAAAAACAAATATATTTTCATCGAACTTATTTATAAACTTTTGAACTTTTTTTTGCACTTGAAATGAAAATTCTTTTGGAACATTTATAAACTCATACGGATATATAATGCTAGATGTACCATCGTAAAATAAAATATTTATATCATCAGAACTTAAATTTACTAACTTATTTAAGTTATATTCAGATTTGAAACAATACTTATAACGA
>NZ_SSMG01000219.1 GCF_009873615.1 Photobacterium lucens | reverse complement strand
TTGCTTTAATAACTGTTTTCATGAGTAATAAAACCTTGTGTATTTATGTTTGTGAACGCCTTGTGCGTTTCGATGGGGCTATTATCAATAATTACCCTAAAAACAACAATGCATCTAAAGTGCAAAAGATTATTACCTAAATGTAATAATAAACGCCGAGGTAAGGTACATAGAGAAAGAAAGGGAGAACAAAGGAAGAAGGTCAGTATCGTGGGCGCCGTTACTCAAAGATACAGTAGTAGTTGGAGTGCAGCAGGGAGACGATAGCGAGGGAAGTGAAAGGGAGCTAGTTTTGATTCGTTGGTAGCAATATCAGGATGACTTGCTTTTACTGTGATTTGTTACGTATTTAACAAATATTAAATGCGCTATTTTAGCCACAAGTGATGCTGAAATGATGCAAAAACAGGGCTTAAAATCCTGTTTTTATGTGTAATGTGATTCTGTGGTGCGGGAAAGAACAAATATGTTAAATACAGCTGTTCATGGTCTGAAAATGGATCCTTTATATATAGCCATAAGCTTTTGCACCTAAGTGCGGTTTAAATGTGGGGTTCAAAATGCATATTTAAATTATTACAACTGCGTAACAAATTAGTGGTAAATATCAGTGGTAAGCTTCTCTTTCGTATATCGGAGGGAACAATGATAGATAAAATTATTTTCAACTTAGAAAGAAAGAAGTATTTTTTTCTTGCTTCTTTATTTGGTGTGTTGGTAAAAGAAGGATTAGGGGTGCGTATAATATCGACCATTATTCTGGCATATAATATATACAAATATAATGAAATTATAAAAACATCTTGGATGTATTATGCAATGACATGTATCCCTTTTGTTTACATCTGTTTGGCAATTATGCTAGTAATAGGTAATTTTGTTTTATATAAATCTAAAAATGATTATATGAATCTATTCATAAATATGTAGTACGCATAAATAGAATTACTTTTAAATGACCGCCCATTGAGGCGGTCTTTTAGTATCTGATTGTTACCTAGTATTGTATCGGTCGCTTTAGGCCGATTACGTTAAACAGGTTTAGCTCAAAGTGAACTTTCCTTATTGATTGTTCACTTTTAATGCATCTTGAATTTGATCTGCAAACGTTGATAGCTGACTTAATTGTCCATCAAGTTTATAGCCCGAACCTGATGAAATTTGAGCTCTAACTAATTCTAACGCACATGATACAGCAATCGCTCGCTGAGCTGATTCATCTGAACCGTGGTAGTACGAGTAACCTTTGCCAGTTGAAAAACGTAATCTTAAATAATCATCGAATGAAACAGAATTTTTAACAGTAATGTTTGAATCTGACATAAGAAAAACCTTTTTATAAGTGTGTTTTTATAAGAAGAAGCGTATAATTGTAATA
>NZ_SSMG01000218.1 GCF_009873615.1 Photobacterium lucens | reverse complement strand
GTAATGGATTGTGGGAATGTTTGTGATTGGAACGATTGTACTGAGCCTCCACTTCCACCTGAATGTCCTGAAGGTGTTATGGACTGTGGTCATTATTGTGACTGGAATGATTGTACTGAACCACCAGTTATTACCCCTGAATGTCCTGAAGGCGTGATGGATTGTGGTGATGTGTGTGACTGGAATGATTGCTCAACTCCAGAGGTGATCACCGAGGGATCTACAGCATATCGTGCACCATACATCATCAACAATGACGTAATGACAATTCATAACCGACCGCTAATGAGTTAAACACACTATTTATATCCTCTTGCAATTAACTCAAAGCAAAAAAAAGAGTGGCTATCTAGCCACTCTTTCTTTTTATCTTAGCGTTTCTTGAATAGCTAAGCTTACAAACACATTGGTTTGTTTTGGCTTAGCATACGCATTCCTTTAACGATTTTGAACAACCAGTAAAGCACTGCAATAGCTGCAATCACACCACCAACAAATGGGATCACGTTAAGCACACTATTCATCACATCGTGTAACATTGAGCCTTGAACCCAATAATCAGCACCAGCAACCATACCTGTTGTTGTTGCCGCTGTTACACCCAGTACCACGAAAAATGTAAAGAACAAAAAGAAGCTACGGATAATGGAGTAATAGTGACTGTATGTAAGCTCATCAGTACCTTTATTTAATTGGTAACCAGCATAGATGATTGCCACGATACCTGAAGCCAGTAGTGTAAATGGTGTTAAGAAGCTTGCGATATAAGCAAACCAAACGCCTTTCTTATTATCTTGTGTCATAACGTTGATCCAAATCAGCAATAAGGTAATGATTTAACCCTAATTATCACAGGTATTTCACTGACTTCAAGTTTCGCTGCAAATTACGATGATCAGGATCAAAACAGCCCATTTACACTTCGCTAAAGTCTGCTATAACACCCTAAACGAACAAGTGCCCGCCTATGACTATGCGAGCACTGGATAAGATTCAATCACTATTAAATAACTTAATTACAGCTTCTCTTCTGCTGATTCAATTTCACTACCATCTTTAATACGACGGTGTCCTTCTTGAAGATGCACAAAATCCACTAAATCATCACCACTCACTTGGAATGCCTGACCAAAGCCTTTTACAAATAAACCTTGCGTTGGTGCTAATCGGAACAAGCTGAAATCCTCTAGCCCACTTAGCCCTTCCACAATCTCACCAAAACGTGCTTGCAGTGCTGCAACACCTTGTTGCCAACGTTCAGAATTACGTTCAATCACACTCACATCCGCTTCAAAGGTTAAGCGCTTACGGGCATAAAGCACTTTTGATGCAGATTCGTCTTCAATCATCATCAATGATACTTGTGGGTTTTCTAATAAATTACGTGCGTGTTTTGCAATCTGGCTAATTAGCACGTAGTAACCATCATCAAGTAAAGCAAACGGTGCATAACTTACATTCGGTTTTCCATTGGCATCAACAGTCGCTAACTGCAATGTTTGGCAGGCTTCACGGAACTCTTTAATTTCTGGGCCTAATCGGTTTTGTAAGCGTTCCTGTTTTACTTCACTCATTATTTCTTCCTCGAATTTGCTGATTTTTTGTAACCTAAATCTGCGCTTAGGTTTATTTCATTTGTTTTAATTGCTGGAATTTTTCAATTTGCTCAGGGAACAAGTTACGTTGCTTATCACGACCTAAGTAAACCTTAAATACGCACTCACCTGTCGCAGCAAAAAAGCCAATAAAGTAACTTTCTTGCCCCATAAATGGCTTACTGACTAATGCAATATCTAACACATTTTCTAGGCGAAGATGTCCGTGAAGCTCACCTTCTTTACCCATTAAATTATAATAGCCACGGGCTTCTTTCCCTTTAGGAAAGCTGGCTTTAACCTCAAAAATCGATCCCATTGAATGCACGATAGTGGTAACGGGACCCCATGATGGCAATGCTTCTAAAATAGTTTTAGCTAGGCTTCCCGGTAATAATTGCACCATGTCATCAGGATAAGACAAGACGATTTCACCTTCAGTAACACCTAAGTCTTCAGAAATAGACACCGCATGAAGTTTCGGATTTTCCGTCAGTAGTGCTGCTACGCGAGTTTTTAACTCTTCTCGTGTGTATTTATCAAACACCTTCATTTTTCCTTATTTGTCAGTGCGTTCTATGCTGCACGCATAGTTGAATCATTAACTTTGTTAATCACCTTAATCATGGCTTGCGCTAGAGTGACTGCCCAAAACTGTCCTGCTAATGTCAGCGTGACATATTGATTTTGCTTTGTTGTATTTAAAGTAACAAAACCATGTTGTTGCCATGCTTTAAATAATGGCAAACAGTAATCAAACACATTCCAACCAGCTTGCAGCTCTAATTCAATTTTAGACACAACCCCACGATCAAAAGCACATTTGATCGCCATGGTCGTTGCAGCATTAACAGGTTGCTTCATCATCATCGCCACAGGCATTAAACCTTGCTTGATAGCCGCTAAATAACCATCAAGGGTACGATGCTGCATTACGCCATAGCCACCGATATTGCCGCCCGCCCCTGCGCCTAATGGCCAAACCTCTGCAGTGGTTTTCGCTAGGCTGTTGTATAAGCTGCGTTCCCGATTATCTTTTGCCCAATGATTAACACTTAAGCGATTAAAATGATGAGCATCCATCGCAGCAACACCCGCTTCAAACATCGATGCTTTTATCGCAGTGCCAGCAGGTTGTGGTAATCGCCCTTTCTCAACCAAATCCGCCATGGGTGTGCCATTCATTTCGACCAGTTGGTATAAATCAACACCATGAGCACCCGTTGCAAAAAAGTCGGATAAATCTTGTTGCCACACTGTCAAATCTTGATATGGCAAGCCATAGAGCAAATCAATCACGATGGGAGCTTGATCATATTGTGCTAATCGCTGAACCCGAGATAGCACCACTTCACGATCATCTAACCGTTTTGCTTTACGTCGAACTTGAGTATCAAAGCTCTGCACACCAAATGAAAAACGGTTAAAGCCCCCCTCTAACGCTGATTCAAACATTTCATCATCAAAACGGTTGATCCGACCTTCAAGAGTTAACTCGCAATCCGTTGTTAACGGAAAATGTTGGCGGATCATCTTGCCTAGTTGTTCAATTTGCTTAGCTGATAAATCTGTCGGTGTTCCACCACCAATATAAACCGCTTGAAAAGGCGCAGCTTGCGTCCAAGATTGTTTGGCCTTTTCTACTAGCTCAATCATTAAAGCGGCAAAGTAATCGTCCACCAGCTGTTTGCTCGATGCATATTGGAAAAAGTTACAATACGTACAGCGCACACGACAAAATGGGATATGCACATATAAACAACGTTTTGCTATGCCACTTATCGTGGATTCGCAACGTGATTCGTTCTTCCCTTGCAACAAAGCTGCCATCAAGGATTGATGCTCATCTGGCTTTATCGGTTGAGAATGACCACCAGCATGCGCCGATGTTTTCTTCACAAAGCCAAAACGCAAAGGATCTGGCGTATTTTCACCGATAACATCCGTGGTTAATTGTTCCTCTGGGACTGACATCCCCTTTCCTAACGTCGAACTTTCATGGGTTTTACGCATAACTATTGGCTAATCGCCCCTCGGTTGCCCTGTGCTTATTATTAATACAAGTCACAAGGTAGAGCCCTCATAGGTTGGCATGCTATGCACAGGCTCAAGAGCAAATCTATTAGCTGTTTACTTTCAATCTTGTTGCTTTTCGCAATCTAAGCGAATGATCTTGTTCAAAAATCACCCACATAATTTTTGGTTTTAATTATCATATTGAGCATCAAATAATATTGCAAATGATAATTGATATTATTCGCATTTCATGGATAATAAATTCAAAGTGCGCCGCACTAAGTACACCAGTACCAAAATAATTAAGCTAATTCATTGAATAAACGGACTTATCTCACGATGCAAATTATCACTTCCGATCAATACCGAATCATGGCTATCAGCAAATAAGGTTGTTGTTGTGAATTTAAAACGCTACGCCATTGCAGGCAGTGCTTCCATTTTGTTCCATAGCCTTCTTGTCTCTGCAATGCCTGACAAAAAAATCATCACAGTGCCAGTCTCTGAACCTGCTAGCGTAAGTGTAAATCTGGTTTCTTTGCCTATCGCCAAACCAGAACCTGTTATTCAGCCTATGGTTGAAACGCCTGTTGAACCGATAAAGCCTGTCGCAAAAACGATGACGCCAGAACCAAAAACAGCGATGAAAAAGCTGGTTCAAAAAAACAAGCCAGTAACAAAACCAAAAGCTGAACCTAAGAAGAAAGCTGTTCCTAAAAAGCCAATACCTAAAAAAACGGTGACTAAAAAAGCTGATGTTAAAAAGCCCTTGCAGAACAAAACAGTAAAGAAAGCACAACCAGCAAAGCCTAGTACCGCAAGCAAAGAATTTACGTTAGATAAACCCAGTAATAAGCCTGCCACCAAATCAGTGGTTGAGGTAAATAAAAAGCCGCTGAACCCGCAAGCCACTCAAGGTTCCAGCGAGCCGAAGTTGGTATCAAAACCGACATTTGCGACTAAACCTTCCCCTGTTAGCTACCCTAGTTTGGCTAAGCGTCGAGGTATTGAAGGCACAGTATTAGTGGAAGTGTTAATTGGTAAAGACGGCAAACAGCTAAAACAGAAATTAGCTAAATCATCCGGTGCCAGCGTGCTTGATAAAGCGGCACTGAAAGCAATCAAACTGTGGCGTTTTTCTCCGCACATCATTAACGGAAAAGCTATCGCTCACCGTGTACAAATTCCTGTTCGTTTCAAATTGGATTAAATCATGAGCTTTTTAGACAACCTGACCCAACAACTTGGCCTAATGGCATGGCCTCTCATTATCTGCTCTGTGCTCACGGTAATGATCCTTGTGGAACGTTTAGTTCAAGTTTTGCTTTGCACTGGTGTTGGCAAAACTAAGGTAAACGCCATCCTTGCCAAACAGAATCGTCACGATGATTGTGCGCTAGATACACTGACTGAAGAATTAAAACAGCAACGTCCCCTACTTTATAAAGGCATTGCGATGTTGATTGCTCACCGTCACTTCACCAAACCTCTGCGTGAAGATGCAGCTGCTATTTGGCTAATTCAAAAACGTACTGAATTACGTTCAGGCTTACGTTTGCTTAGCTTAATTGGTGTGATCAGCCCGCTATTAGGTTTGCTTGGCACCGTTTTAGGGCTAATTGAAATGTTCAGTGGCATTTCACAATCGACAGGTTCAGTAACCCCTAGTGATTTAGCCGACGGTTTAGGCTTAGCCATGCGAACAACAGCAGCTGGCTTATTGATTTCCCTACCAGCTATTACAGGTGCACAGCTTTTAGGCTTATGGGCTGATAACGTGACAGCCAAGTTAGAGCACTGTTTAAATCGCTGCAACCTGTGGCTTGAAGGGATGAATATCGAAGTGGAAAACGGCAAAACGACCGCTTGTGATACTTGTGAACAAAACCCAGCGGTTAGTGGTAAAGCATTATGATCAAAGCCAGTAGCAGCATAACTCAGTCTGATGATATGACCCCAGATCTGACACCTCTGCTCGATATTATATTCATTGTGATGGTGTTTTTACTGCTTACCGCTACGGTAAAAATTAAGTCGTTGGATGTCGATTTACCACAAACCGCCACTAAGACATTACAAACCACACAGGCTGATCCTATCGCCATTAATCTCGTTGCTAATGCGCCACATTGGGCGCTTCAGGGCGAGAAAATCAATGACTGGGACAGCTTTAAACAAGCGTTATTAACTGAAGTAAAAAACAACCCAAATAAACCTGTTGTGATCGGGGCAGATAAAACCGC
This sequence comes from Photobacterium lucens, assembly GCF_009873615.1. Taxonomy (GTDB): domain Bacteria; phylum Pseudomonadota; class Gammaproteobacteria; order Enterobacterales; family Vibrionaceae; genus Photobacterium; species Photobacterium lucens. The sequence goes on along the minus strand of NZ_SSMG01000218.1, from coordinate 4,459 downwards.
CTCTGTTGAACAAATGCTTAAACTGCTCGCGTTCTTACAAGAAAACAATATCAAAGCAACTCAGCTACTTATGGAAGAATCATCATCATGAAACGACGCACACTTTTAACCACATCTCTGCTGACGATCACATTAGGATTGAGTAGCTTTTCATACGCCAATACAGATCCCAACACCAACAAAATCGTCAGTGCAGGCGCGTCGATTACACAAATCATTAACGCTTTAAACGCACAAGATCAGCTAGTAGCCGTGGATCTCACCAGTAAAACACTCGTAGATAAATCTGTGCCTAAAGTAGGCTACCACCGCCAACTATCAGCAGAGAACCTGATGTCACTATCACCAACAAACGTCATTGGTTCAGATGAAATGGGGCCGCAAAGCACATTAGATTTACTTAAACAATCAGGCGTTAGTGTGGGTGTCGTGAACTCAGGTGAAACCGTTCAAGATTTACTACAACGTATCGATCAAATCGCCTCACTGACACACCATCAACAGCGTGCAGAGGTATTAAAAGAAAAACTGAATAAGCAGCTAAACGAGATTAAGCAGGCAACAGCTAACATCAAAACTGCTAAAAAAGTGCTGTTTTTGATGATCCATGATGGTCGACCAATCAATGTCGCAGGCAGTAATACCACGGCAGATAGCATTATCTCATTAGCAGGTGCCGTAAATCCCGCGGCAGAATCAGTCAGCAACTACAAACCGATTTCGGCCGAAGCCATTGTCACCATGCAGCCAGATATCATTCTATTAAGCACTCGTACTGCAAGTAAGATCAAAAGTATGGAAGATCTGGTTAAACAAATGCCGCTCATTGCTGCAACACCAGCGGCGACCAATAACGCCTTATTAACCATTAACGGTACAGCTTTAATTGGCGGTTTAGGGTTAGAAAGCGTGAATGAAGCATTAAGGCTCAATCAGGTTATTTACCCTTAAATCAAGTATTTCCAATAACGTCTATTCGATAAGTACCTCTGTTTTAAGGTTGTTTTTTCATGTACGCAAAACGATTTTCAGCCCAACATATTTATATTTTAAGCATTGGCTTACTACTGCTAGCTGGACTGTCATCCATTGTGATTGGCCCAATGGCAATCAGTTATAAGCAAAGTCTACTTGCACTATTACCTGGCGATCATCAATTGGCGCAACATGTCAGCTTAGTGATCCATCAAATTCGCCTACCTCGCACCCTACTCTGTTTTGCTATTGGTGCAATTTTGGCGATTTGCGGCAGCGTACTGCAAGGGCTATTTCGTAATCCTCTTGCTGATCCCGGGATTATTGGTATTACAGGCGGTGCAGGCTTAGGTGCAGCATTAGCCATTGTATTATTCGCCCCACTTACCAGCACTTTCCCACAGTTACTTAACTTTGCCATTGTGCCTGTGTTTGCGTTTATTGGCGGTGCAATTAGCACAGTGATGGTTTATCGCTTAGGCACAGATAAAAACGGTACATCAGTGATGATCATGCTATTAGCAGGAGTGGCGATTACCGCAATTTCAGCGGCAGGATTGGGCTTACTTAACTATGTTGCTGATGATGAGGCACTGCGTGATTTATCACTATGGTCAATGGGCTCACTGGCTGGTGCCACGTGGTCTGGGATCCTTCTTGCCTACTTTACGTTAGCGTTACTATTTAGCTACTGTTATCGCCATTGTAATAACTTAAATGCGTTCTTATTAGGTGAAGCAGAAGCCAGGCACATGGGCGTCAATACTCAGCACTTAAAACGTAATCTTATTATTGTCTGTGCGGCAGGTGTCGGTATTACCGTGTCGATTTGTGGCCCTATCGGATTTATCGGTTTAGTGATCCCTCATGTTGGACGCATGCTGACTGGTCCAAATCATAAAACCTTATTACCTATTTCAGCTCTGTTAGGTGGCTTAATATTATTAGTTGCCGACATGATCGCCCGTAGTGCTTTTTCACCACAAGAATTACCCGTTGGCATTATCACCGCTATTTTAGGTGCGCCTTTCTTTATCTATTTACTTAGCGCTCAAAAGAGGCACATTTCATGACAGCAACTGCCATTGATATTGATTTACTTAGTTCGAAAGAAAACAGCTCTCAAAATAACGCTTCTCTAAACACCAATACAAACAGCGTTATTCAAGCAAGAAATCTCAAACTTCGTTATGGTAATAAAGTCTTATTAGATGATCTGAATTTAGATATTCATTCAGGTGAGGTCACAGCCTTGCTAGGCCCCAATGGAGCAGGTAAAAGTACCTTATTAAAAGTACTCTGTGGCGAAGTGACAGCTGAATTTGGCGAGGTCTCTTTTTTCGGGCAACCATTGTCATCATGGGACAGAGCTACACTGGCTAAACATTTAGGCATACTGCCGCAGCACAGTGCACTTTCTTTTGCGTTCACAGCAAAAGAAGTGGTGGAGTTAGGCGCAATTCCGTTGCAACTGACTTCACCACAGCTCAAATCAGTGACACAAATAACAATGGATTATGTTGATGTCAAAAACCTTGCAAATAGGCTTTACCCGACGCTTTCGGGTGGCGAAAAGCAACGGATCCACTTAGCTCGGGTATTAACCCAATTAAGCCAAGCTGGTGAGCACTGTATTTTGATGCTGGATGAACCAACCTCAGCTCTTGATTTGGCACATCAGCATCACACCTTACAAATCGCCAAGAACATGGCAATGCAAGGCGCTGCGGTTATTGTGGTATTACATGATTTAAACCTTGCAGCGCAATACACAGATCGGATGATTTTCCTAAAAGATGGGCAAATAAAAGCGGATGGAACACCGTCACAAGTGCTCACGGCAGAAGTTGTAGAATCGCTGTATGGTTGGCCTGTTACGGTGCATACCCACCCTAAAGAAAACTACCCTTATATTTTGTCAGCGAATCATCCTATTCTTTAATAACCAATCAGTTATTAATACTGTAAAAATGCGATAGAAAATCGGATTAAGCGTGACAACGACCTACATTTTTATACTTTATCATCAATAATTTCACTCAAGATGAACAGAAAGATTGCACAACGCAAAACACACAGTAAAATGTGAGCGCAAGCGATTACACATGTAAAAGTTGTAATAAAGATTTCGATACACTAATGCCGCATTTATTGCGGCTTTAGTTGTTTAAGAGCGGTACTCTATAAAAACGGTGCCAAATTGAATAATTAAGTAGTTAATAATTAAAGAATTTCATATCTACTAGTCTCTCAACTAGCCATCTACTACGTAATTAATCAATTGGGTACCACAACCTTTTGTCAGATCTCTATCTGACCATAATTAGAAGAATAAATATGGCAACCATTAAAGACGTTGCACGTATGGCAGGTGTATCAACCACAACTGTTTCACACGTGATCAATAAAACACGCTTTGTTGCAGAAGCAACACAGAAAAAAGTGCTGGCTGCGGTAGACGAGCTTAACTACGCACCAAGTGCTGTAGCGCGAAGCTTAAAATGTAATACAACTCGTACCATTGGTATGTTGGTAACAAAATCAACTAACCCATTCTTTGCTGAAGTTGTACATGGCGTTGAAGAATACTGTTACGGCGCAGGCTATACCCTGATCCTATGTAACACAGAAGGTAATCTTGAAAAGCAACGTGACTACCTACGCATGCTGGCAGAAAAGCGTGTTGATGGCTTACTAGTAATGTGTAGCGATCTTGATCAGAAGCTACTTGAACTACTAGAGCGTCAGAACGATCTTCCAATGGTTATCATGGACTGGGGTCCAGAACGTCCTCACACTGACAACATTCAAGATAACGCTGAAGATGGTGGCTACATTGCGACTAAACACTTCATCGATAACGGCCATAAGAAAATTGGCTGTCTATCTGGTCAAGCTGATAAGTCTACTTGTCATGAGCGCCTAAAAGGTTTCCGTAAAGCTATGGCAGAAGCGGACTTAAGCGTTAATGAAGATTGGCTACTTGAAGGTGACTTTGAATGTGAATCTGCTGTAGAATCTGCGAAGAAATTTATCGCAATGAAAGATCGCCCTACTGCTATCTTCTGTTTCAACGACATCATGGCAATGGCAATGATCAGTACATTCCAGCAAGCAGGTCTACGTATTCCTGATGATATCTCTATCATTGGTTACGATAACATTGACCTTGCACCGTACTTTGCACCGCCGCTAACGACCATCCACCAGCCTAAGCGTCGTTTAGGTAAAACAGCGGTGGAAATTTTGCTAGATCGTGTTAAAGACAAGAATCACGCTCGTCAAACTTTTGAAATGACGCCTGAGCTTGTTGCGAGAAAGTCTGTTAAAGATCTCAACTAACAAGATTGACCTTGGTAAGTCATGAAAAAGCCGATAAGTTTAACTTGTTGGCTTTTTTTTACTTTTTTAAAAAAGATTTATGCTCACCACAAGATAAGAACAATTACCTGAAGCAGTATCACATTTTTGAGGGCTTGGATTT
>NZ_SSMG01000217.1 GCF_009873615.1 Photobacterium lucens | reverse complement strand
AGGTAAACATATAATATATAAGAAAATTAACGTGACTAACTACAATTGAACAATTTCACAATCGGGATGGATGTTAAAAAAAATCAGCGTTTTTTTAACTCTTTTTATGAACTTATTATCCAAAAAACGAAAATCTTATGAAAAACCACCTGAGATCAATTGACCAATAAAGTTGATCGACGTATTATCCACCAGCAATAACACATATGGTTTTCGTTTTTTTAACCAAATGAAAACATCAAATCCAAATTGTTTACATCCACAGCTTATTCAATTTCTGCTTAGAAATTAAACACAGTCTCAAACAATCGACATTTTCACCCTTATCACTTTCAAATCCCTGTATAAATAT
>NZ_SSMG01000216.1 GCF_009873615.1 Photobacterium lucens | reverse complement strand
AGACAAATAAATAAATCACCGTTTCTATACTCACAAAGTCAATTTATATCCCTATCAATTGAATAATAATATATTGAGTATATAGAGGCGAACCATGAAAATAATTCGGATATTTATCTGGTTAGCAATGTTAATCGGCATTGTTAGCTGTGGAGGTGGCGGTGGTGGAGAACCACAAACAACGGAGCCGCCGAGTGATGCCGTTACCGTTGATTTTACGCCTGAGTTTAGTGCATTTCGAATGGCGATACCGGTGGCAAACAGTGGCAACGTTGGTAAAAATACCACGACGCCTATTTTGCTTGAAGGTATTTTACAAGCTACCAATACTACCACCAATACGACAGAACAGTTTGATTGGAAAGCGTCTTTAGATCTTAATACCTTTACAGTGAGCTCAGAAACTACGATTGGTTTAGAGCCTGGCAATTATGATCTAGTGCTAGATATTGTTCATGATGGTCAGAAATACCATGGTGAAGCTAACGTTGATATTGTCGATGGTAACTCACCTGTTGCGATGAACTTGCACCCTGTGCTCGGTAAGGTGGATACCGATGTTTCCGTCAATCCTGAAATGGCTAAACTGTATTTTAGAGTCGATCCTAATGAACTGAACTTATTAGGCTTAGGTTCACCAGTAGTAGGGATAGGGCTCGATAATAATCAAGAGATGAAGTTCTTGATTAATAAAAACACCTCTCAGTCAGATCTGTTTTTTAATATTCAGTATGGTAGCTATTTAGTTAATATTAATTTTTATGATGATACTGAAAAAGTGGGGCATTTAGAGATCCCAAATCAGACTTTGAATATTGATCAAAATACGGCTGAAGTGAATTATGATGTTGTGCCATTAATGGGTGTGACAGTTATTTCATTTAATGAGCAGGGAGATAGCACTGAAATAATGGTGAAAATTCCAAGCTCCATTATTACTCATGTGAGTCAATTAGCCGATCTGCAAACAGAAATTAAACTGTTAGATCCCGATAATATGATCTTGTTTGATGGCATGATCACCTTTACACCTGTTACTGATGATCCTGATAGCTATGTTGGGGTTGTGCCAGTGAATTTAAATTTTCAGCAGTCACAAACGCATGGTTTATTTATGACATTGAAATTCTTTGATGTTGTTGATAATCCAAATATCGCGTTTGCAACTTGTACATCAGAGAGTTTCCATTTAGAGCACAATGATAAAATGGTTGGCTGTCAGGTGACTTTTAATGATACGACAGTCGATATTGTTACGGCATTAAATGCGTACTTTGTAGTGAATGTTTACGATGTTAATGGTAACCCTGTCAAAGATGCGCAAGTCTTCCTTGATAATGCAACGACCCCTGTAGGGGTAACGGGTTCTGATCCATTTACAACCGATGGTGCTGTCGTCTTTAGTGCATCGGTCGGTGATCATGATATTACCGCGAAAGCGATTGGTTATATTGCTCAAAAAGCGGTAACAGCCAATCCTTTGAGTATTAATAATGTTGATCTCTATTTAATGACACAGGAGTCACCACCAGCAGATACGGTGGAGCCATTTAACTATGATACACGTGTTACGATGACTCAAAATGTGCTTGTTGAGCCAACGACACAACAAATTACCCTTGCCAATGACATGATGGTAAGGATCCCACCTGTTAAGATTGATTTTGAGAAAAATACAGGTGTTGCTCGGGTTATTTATAACCAAACGGGCTATCTAACCGATGCTGATCCAAGTCAGTCCATTGAACAGGTTGTGATGGATTATCTTAATGCAAATAAAGAGTTATTAAATCTATCATCGACTGATATTGCCAACGTTGAACAGCAAGTATATGAAACGGCGGCAACTGGAGCGACACGTTTTTATCTTCAACAAAAACTGCATGGACGCGATGTATTTAATGCTTTATTACAGGTTAATGTGAACCGTGATGGACGCATTTTAAGTGTGAATAATACCTTCTCGCCAAATGTTGATCTGGTGGTGGTTGATAAACATCCTCCAACAGTCACCGTTGCTCAAGCGGTGATCAGCGCAGCAGAGCGAGTTGGGATAAAAGTGCGTCATCAGCCTGTGGTTGAAAGTGAAAATCTGGCTGACGATGAACAACCGACGGTGATTGATGCTGCTAGTGCATCCAGCGAAAAAGTGGAAGCTAAGTTGGTTTATGTACCAGTGAAAAATGATGAACTGCGTTTAGCGTGGTCATTTGTGCTGTTTACGCATGATCAACGCCACGTTTACCAAATGCTGGTGGATGCAAACAGTGGTGCATTGCTTGCGTATTTTGATCAAGTTGATGAAGACAGCTACGAGGTGTTCCCATACCCGGTTGAGTCACCAAACCATGCTGCACCGATTAATACACGCCAAGTGGAAAACAATCCGGCTGCAAGCCCTGGTTCACCATGGGGCTGGCATGATCTCAATGCTACATTAGGCGCTGAGCATACCATTATGCGTGGTAACAATGTTCATGCGTATAACGATTCAGATAATTCTGGCTCACCAACGGGATTAGAACCCGATTGTATGGCTGGGCTTAACTGTTTATTCCCACTGGATTTTGCACTGCCACCAGCTGATAGCAGTGAAGCGGCAACCGCAAATTTATTCCATTGGAATAATATTATTCATGATATTACTTATCTTTATGGTTTCGATCAGGCATCGGGCAACTTCCAAGTTAACCAATATGGTGCACCGGGTTTAGGTGGCGATGATGTGCGAGCAGAAGCGCAAGATGGTGGTGGGATGAATAATGCCAACTTCTGGACGCCTGCTGATGGTACTCGTCCGCGTATGCAGATGTACCTTTGGTCGTACACCACACCTCAACGCGATGGTGATTTTGATAACGCCATTATTGTCCATGAGTATGCTCACGGTATTTCTAATCGTTTAGTCGGTGGTCCCGCAAACATTAATTGCTTAAGTAATTATCAACGCCCATCAGAGGGGATCAGTGATCTGTATGCGCTCATGATGACCCAACCTGCGGGTATGGCTGGCACTGATCCTCGTGGTATCGGGACTTACGTATTAGGCCAACCGATCACAGGTGCGGGTATTCGTCCACAACAATACAGTACCGATCCTGCTATAAACACGTATACCTACGAGAGCATTGCGTCCGGGATGTCAGTGCCACACGGTATTGGTTCGGTCTGGACTCAAGCGGTTTGGGAAGTGTATTGGGCGCTAGTAACAAAACATGGTTTTGATGCCGATCTTTACAACTACACTGGTGGTAAAGGTAATCAACGTGCGATGTTGTATGTGACGGAAGGGCTCAAAAACACTATTTGTTCGCCAAGCTTTATTGATGCCCGTGACGGTATTATCCAAGCGGCGATTGACAATTACTCTGGTGAAGATGTGTGTTTGATCTGGGAAACATTTGCTGACTTTGGTTTGGGGACAGATGCAATATCACCAAGCAATAATAGCCTAAATGTGACCAATGGATTTGGTATTCCAAATTCGTGTGATGATACTGCTGATGTATGGGTTGAAGATACCCATTATGATTACTTTGGTACAGCACCAGATACAGGAAATGAGCCTGATGCCAATATGGTTGGTAAATCCATGTGGCGCAGTAAAGCAATTTGGAATCGCGTCATCGTTGGCAGTCCTGGCCCACATCAGAATCCTGAATTTGGTCAGAAAAATGAAATTTACGTCAATGTGAAAAATCGCGGTGCAGCTACGGCATTTAATACTACGGTTGAAGTGTATTGGGCACATGCATCTACAGGGTTAACTTGGCCAGCTGATTGGACGCTTGCGGGTACAGATACGGTAGCGAGTCTTGCTGTCGGGGCTGATGCTTTTGCAACCGTGGCTTGGGAGCCGCCATCAACAGGACATTACTGTTTAGTGGCGCGTTTGGTGAATCCACAAGATCCGATGACCAACCCTGAAACTACCGATATTAACTATAACACCCGTTATAACAATAATATCGCATGGCGAAACATGAATGTTGTTGATCTCCTACTTAACTATCAAATTGATGTTTCTGTGATCGCAAGAGGTAGTGTTGATCTAAGTAATAAAATCACCCTACAAATAGGGACTCAAGCGCAGCAGAAATATCTTGCTGATGGTGGGCAGATCTTGATTAATCTTGTTGAGTTTACAGGGCAAGATCAATGGGAACACATAACTCAAATCCCATATGTGATCCGTGATTTGTATGCATCACCAAACGCAGGTTCAAATATTAATGAAGGTAATGTGAAACTTCGCTTTATCGCTGATCCTATGCCGATCACAGATAGAGAAAGTGCACTTTACCACATTGATGTGATGCAGCTTGAAAGCTCGACGGGAACCCAAGATGAAGTGGGCGGTGTCTCCTATGAAATTATCACTCGTACTTATTTAACGGATTCAGATAACGATCAGAAACCTGATTTTGAAGACGAGGATGATGATAATGATCAAGTGCCAGATCTGCAGGATGCGTTCCCATTAGATCCAAATCGTTCTTAACGACGACAAAGACCAAATCAAAGCCTCGCTTCATAGCGAGGCTTTTTTGTCGAACGCTGGTGGCTGTCGGTTTAACATTTTAAAAACAGCTGTATCAAAACATGTTGAAACCATGCAAGGCAGTAATGAAGTGTAACAGGGAATAAATGGCACAATGTTATTGATTGCACCTGCTATATGAGCTGCCTACCATGGCAAAAATTATTGTTATGGATAACTGAACATGGCTTTTTTCAAGCTTAAAATCACTCATGGTCTATCACGCCATCCAGATATTATTACCACCACTCGAGATCCTAAAAGAGCACTGCAATTTTTAAAGCATGATGTGTCACCATACTCTCGTGGCTTTACTAAAATTGTGATTGTTGATAATAAACAATATGTTAAAAGCTTAGCTGAAAACCGCACTGCTGATTTTCAGTCAGACTATGTTCATGATGGTGAATGCAGTACAAGCGTGAGTTTATTAAGTAAGTTGTTATTTCTAGGCTGGAATAAATAACGTTTATAGTTTCGGTGGCATAGCCTCATCGCCTAAACGTTGGCGATATTGTTCGGGCGTACTGCCAGATTGTTTTTTAAATGCGGTGATAAAAGGTGAGGCTTGATGATAGCCCAGTGTCAGCGCAATTTCTTTTACTGATAATCCACTGCGTAATAGATGCAACGAGTAAATAAACTTTCGTCGTTGCCGCCACTCAGTAAAACTCATGCCTAATTTATCTTTAAAGTGCCGAGCCAGTGTACGTTCAGTGGTATGCAGCTGCTTTGCCCATTGTGCCAAGCTGCGATTATTGGTCGGGTTCTTCTCTAGCTCAATCAACATCGATTGCAGCAGCTTATCATCTGTGGTCGGTAGATATTGCTCATGCTCCTTACTCATTAAGACTTGATCAAACAGGACTTTCACTAAACGCTTATCTTGTGGTGTTTCTGGATTAACGATGCGTCGTTCACGCAGATCCTGCACCATGGCTTGCATCAAAGGACTGACTTCTAATAAGCAAGAATAGTGGGGTAATGCATTAGCAAGCGGCTTGGTGATGTTCATCGAGCAGTAATTTAAGCTACGGCGTATATAACTTTGGTGCTCAACTTCTGGCGGTACCCATAACGCATATTGAGGTGGTGCAAGAAAATGTTTGTTTTCGGCTTCCAGTTCAATAATACCGCCACTGATCAGCTGCAGTTGTCCCCAAGGATGACGGTGCTTTTCTGTTCCGGTATTAGGTAAGAAAATCGTATGACCAAAGAAAATCTCACTGGGTGGATTATTATCATCAAATAAAGGTTGGTAGACGTTCTTCATAAGCCGTGACTGTATTGCGCTAGGACAAGTTGCAGTATACGCAGTTTTTTATAAGATCGGCTAGGTCTATACCCAAGTAACTTCAAGATGCTATGTTCAGCGAGACGACCTTAGTTCTCAGGCGCGGCAACTATTCGTAGATATAGTGGTTCTACATTAAGAATTGTTAACAAAGTCTGAGAGCTAAGGACGCTCGCCCTTTGGGAGCGTGTCACTGAGCCGACTTCTTGCGTCAGACAACTTGGAAAGAGCTCGCTATTCCGCTTCGTTGCCTTCCTTGAATTCAACTCAGTGACCTCGCTCTGAATCAGGCATCTTGAAGTCACTTGGGTATATATGCGCTACTGATGCCAACTGATCCCACACTGCTGTAGTGATTTAAGAAAATTAGCATCTAAAGGATAGCGCCCAGATGTCGTGCCATGCTGTGTTGTTGCGAAGACTTTATATTCTAAAAAATCACCTGTCAGCATCAGGTTAAAGAGATGCTTAGCAATATTACCCGTAGCAACAGTGTAGGGCGATGTGGTGTTTAATGCCTTTGCGGTAGCGGTACTAAAACTGAGCTGAAGCTGATCTCGCTGCGCCCGTTTACTGTTATTTAAATAAGGGCCATGTCCTGCCAATATTCTCGGAGTGATGTCGACTTGCTGTTGTAAGTAATAAGGCATATCGGTTTGCTTGATCAAAAAACGATAATGGTTATCTACTTGTAATTGAATATCGCCCACAGGCAGCGGGTTTTCATCAGGGCTGTGCATCCCTACGCGAACTTCATCATTAGCCATATCGACTATAGGATAGAAACTGCTATGGGTTTGCATTGGCGATAAGGCTCGAACTCGACAGGTTTGCTCACCAGTTAATTCATCTATAACGGTAATTGCTTCCCATTTTGCAGGATACATTACCACGCAGCTAGTGCAGCATAAGAGTAGTAGTACAGTGATGATTGGTTTTGGCATATAACATCCTTGTGATTGTTAACGTAATATCGTTGACCTCACTTATTTTCAGTATACGCAAGCTTTAATCCATATGTGGTGAATCAGTCACTATGACAGCTTAGAGCTTTCTTATGGCGTGCGATAATGTGTAAATTATCGCTAACATGTTAAAGAGATAAACACTCTGATCATTTGTTAGTCTAGCGATCATTTTTTTGCAAATTTAGGCTTTACAGCTTTTCAATGTGTCGGTAATATTCGCCGCACTTACGGAGAGATGGCTGAGTGGTTGAAAGCACCGGTCTTGAAAACCGGCATACGTTAATAGCGTATCTA
>NZ_SSMG01000215.1 GCF_009873615.1 Photobacterium lucens | reverse complement strand
ACATATTTGTCAGTATTAGCTCATATGTTGGACTCCTCCCCTTATCCTTCCGGACTTAAATCGAAAGAAGGTATTTTTATTTATGCTAATAAAGCTTATTGTGAGCTAGTAAATGTAAAAAATAATATTGCCGGACTCACAGATCGAGATATACCATGCGATACCGCTGCATTTAGTGACGTTTTTTTACAACAGGATCAATATGCGCTATCACATAATAAAACAGTCGTCACTTTTGATGTTCATAATTATGCTCATGGTGTTGATGCCTACAGTTTTGTAAAACAACCCATTATTATTAATGAGCAAGCTTGGGGTATTCTATTTACAGCAAGTAAAGTCAAAGATTGGCTTAACATGTCATCACTTACTGAAGTGCTTGCAGTCGATAAAAACCATCTTTGTTTATCAACCATTACGCCAGTATCACCGCAGTTAACACCATCACAAGAAGTGGTTTTATTCTGGTTACTACGTGGACGACAGATCAAGCAAATAGCAGAGTTAATTTATCGAACGCCGAAAGCTGTAGAAAAACAAGTCGCTAATTTAATAGACAAATTTTCAATTCACGGTGTGACTAATCGTGCTAGCCTCATTGAATATGCACGCTGTAACGGCTGGCTATCTTTAGTGCCAGAGCAAATACTGAAAACGCCAGTCTCCATGATGCTGAACCATAATGATCAACTATCTCAATCGATTTACTAGATTCGGTAAATGGTGCTTGATTAAACAACTTGAGGACAAACTTACAATTTTATAAACAATAACTAACAAGCCATCTATTCAGCATTATTATTTCGATCTAAAATCCAGTCTTTCTGATTTTTACCCATTTTGTAAGAGATCCTTTTCTAATGGAAAGACTATTCGAGCGAATGATGTATGCTTCGCGCTGGTTGATGGCTCCAATTTACTTTGGCTTAAGCTTTGTTTTACTCGCTCTATCAATCAAATTTTTTCAAGAAATCTTTGAATTAATCCCTGTGATTATTACGATGAAAAGCATGGACTTAGTGCTTATCATTCTATCGCTAGTCGATATTGCACTAGTTGGCGGCCTGGTCGTTATGGTGATGTTTTCTGGCTACGAGAACTTTGTTTCTCGCCTCGACCTTGATGATCATGATGATAAACTTGGCTGGTTAGGTAAATTAGATGCGGGCTCATTAAAGAATAAAGTCGCAGCATCAATTGTTGCAATTTCCTCTATTCACCTACTAAAGATTTTTATGAACATCGAGCATATCGATAATGGTAAATTACTGTGGTATTTACTCGTTCATATTACTTTTGTTCTTTCCGCTTTTGCGATGGGCTATCTCGACAAGATCACTAAACATTAATCTTAAAAGAATACGCAAGGACGCGTTATTCTTTTATTGCATTGCAAAATGAATAAATATCTTTAATGGTAAATAATAAAGCCTGTTCTTCAACGCTAAAGCCAATATAAATTGGCTCAATATTTGCTGTTCCTTATTTATGTACCATGAATGAGAAATAGTAATGAAAATAATTTTATATCTGATGCTAACGTTATTCTCTTATTCTACTTATGCCATCAGCAATACCAATATTACCTCTATAATTAATAATGAATATTATGCCTATCGTTCAATACACTGCAAAACAATTCTAGATTTTAACAATCTATACGCAATGGTATGCAACAATGTACTAACTCATTCAGATAAGAAACCTTATTACTTACAAGAGAGCCAATTAAATAAAGATACTAAATTTGAAATTCAGCTATTAGAAGATAAATCTTTTTATATGAAGCCTTATATAAATAAAAATACCTATGGTATTCAATTATCAGTACCTATTACTTCATTAAAATAACTTATTCCCTTTATTCTAGTTAACGTATAACAGTCAACATTGCAGCTTACTTACCTTTGAACTGAAATCTACGGTATGATACTCACAATCCCAATTAGTGAGTATTTCAGCATGTATCATCAAACACTTAAAAAATATTTTGGTTTTGATTCACTAAGAACAGGCCAAGAAGAAGTCATCACTCGTGTGCTTGATGGACATTCAGCCGCTGCAATTTTCCCTACAGGCTCAGGTAAGTCACTCTGCTACCAATTGCCAGCTATTGAACTACCTCACCTAACCCTCGTTATTTCTCCATTGCTTGCGCTAATGAAAGATCAGCTCGACTTTCTGGCATCCAAAGGCATTCCTGCCGCTTCAATCGATTCCAGCCAGACTTGGCAACAAACCCAGCAAGTGATGCAACAGATAAGAAACGGGGAAATTAAAGTCTTAATGATTTCTGTTGAGCGTTTGAAAAACGAACGTTTCCGCCAGTTTATTAGCCAAGTACCAATCTCATTATTAGTGGTTGATGAGGCACACTGTATTTCTGAATGGGGCCATAACTTCCGACCTGACTATCTGAAACTTCCCCATTACCAACAATCATTGAATATTCCACAAGTGCTGCTTCTAACTGCAACCGCAACGCCTGCAGTTATCAACGATATGCAGGAAAAGTTTAATATTGCTAAAGACAATATTGTTGTGACCGGTTTTTATCGCCACAACTTAGATCTAACGATTTTAGCAGCCCAAGATGACGAAAAACTCGATGTATTACAGCATCAACTCACAGCACAGCCCAATGTACCTTCCATTGTATATGTCACCTTGCAACATACTGCCGAAGAGATAGCTGAGACGCTGACCCGTAATCATATTCCTGCTCAAGCTTATCACGCAGGTATGGATGCCCAGCGTCGACAAGATATTCAGCAACAATTTATGGCAGGTAGCATTAATTGTATTGTCGCTACCATTGCTTTTGGTATGGGGATCGACAAATCGGATATCCGCCAAGTGATCCACTTTGATCTACCAAAATCAATTGAGAATTACAGTCAAGAGATTGGTCGTGCCGGCCGTGACGGTAACAATTCCACCTGTACCGTTATTGCTAACAAATCTGGATTAAATGTATTACAGAACTTCATTTATGGCGATACGCCAGATCGTAGTGCTATCACAACAGTATTAGCAGAAATCAAAGCACAGCCACAACATTGGGAAGTAATGAGTAATCGGTTATCAAAAGATGCGAATATCCGTTTATTGCCACTAAAAACGCTATTAGTGTATTTAGAAATTCGCCACATTATTGAACCGTTATATACCTATTTTGCTGACTATCGCTTCAAATTAAATATAAATCAGCAAGAAATTATCAATCGTTTTAACGGTGAGCGTCGCCAATTTGTTGAGGCTATTTTTGCTTGTTCATCAAAAGCAAAAATCTGGCATACCTTAGATATGGATGCATTATGGCAAGGTTATCAAGCCGATCGTAAGCGTGTTGTGGCTGCAATTGATTACTTTAATGAGCAAGGTTGGATCACCTTAGAAAGTAAACAAATGACCGATGTTTATAAAATCATCAACCATCAGTTTGATATCGAACTGGAAAGTGAGGCGCTATACCAATTGTTCCAACAAAAAGAGAATAGCGAAATTAAGCGTATTGGTAGCATGGTCGATTTCTTTGAAAGTAAAACTTGTCTAAGTCACCAACTTGCGCACTACTTTGCTGATCATCATGCACCTCAGCACTGTGGGCACTGCTCTGTTTGTCGCGGCAAAAGCATTACCCTGCCCCCACTACCAACATTACCTGAGGTGTCCGATCTCGTTTTAACCCAATGGTGTGATCAATTTATCAATGCTTGTGATACCGCCCCTTCGATTGCCGCTATCACTCGCTTTTTAAATGGCATGACAACACCATTAACAACGAAAATAAAAGCCAAACAGTTTGATGGCTTTGGACAGCTTGAAGCATATCCATTCGAGCAAACCTATGTTCATATCAAACGCTTATATGGCTAAGTTATGTAAATTTTCTGTCTATTAAGCATTATGAAACTCACTTTTCATTATTAATGAATGGCGATCTAAATCACAACGATTTAAAATACACCCTTAACCTATGGGGATTAAAGTTATGA
Organism: Photobacterium lucens; assembly: GCF_009873615.1. Taxonomy (GTDB): domain Bacteria; phylum Pseudomonadota; class Gammaproteobacteria; order Enterobacterales; family Vibrionaceae; genus Photobacterium; species Photobacterium lucens. The sequence continues at coordinate 2,732 of NZ_SSMG01000215.1, read as the reverse complement.
CAATTGAAAAAGAAGAATACCAAGTTTGTGAAGCATGTGGCGTGTCTGGTGAGCTAGGTTTTATCATCAAGGAAAACGATGATACTGCAGACGTTCAAATCTTTGCTCACGGTAAAGATGCACTAGAAGTAGAACTAGCAAACTACCTTGCACTAGCAAAAGAAGTAAATGCTAACTACAAAGTTGAAACAACCCCTGTCGACGAAAACAGCACTGAATTAACAGCACGTATTCAATTTGAATGCAGCGCTGAAAAGCTAATTTTCGAACTACGTAGCCGCTCTCTAGCAAAATAATTCATTGTAATTAGCTACGCTTAAGCCAGCATTGGATTCTCTATAAAGTAATCAGTGCTGGCTTTCTTTTATCCTTTTTTCGACGTTGAAGAAATTAACTTTTTCCACATCAATCGCCCATTAGTTTCAATGCTGCTCTCTGCAACACATTCTAATTTAACGCCATCAATTACAATAATAGCCCCTAGCGAATACGCTTTATTTTCATAGAAACATAACCGTTGATTGGTTGCTTGCCCATCGAGATTAAACTCAACACTTGGTACTATTTCTGGGCTACTTGTAACGCTGTACGTTTTTGCCTGAACTTGTGAGCTTAATAACACAGCCACTAACCCCATTATCACTCTTAACATCACAGCGTACCTATTCATCATCCAAAACTCCATGTTAGTCCCTTAGTGATATAGGCGACTATATCTTGCAAATAATAAAAAAGCAGCCATATAGGCTGCTTTCTCATTTACTTACTCATTAGTATTCAATTGCACGTGGAAGCTCTTTCGCTTGTGCAATCCAATCCTGAACACTTTTCAGTGCAGGTAGTTGGCGTACTAATGCTTTTTCTTCGTTTACTTCAGTCATTTTAGCGTGAAGATTTTCTGCATTACGCTGTGCAAGCTCAGGAACGGTATCAACACCAGAGAATTCAAGTAAGTCAGCATATTGAGTGCTAATGCCTTTAACACGAGATAGATCTGCTCGGTTAATCCACTTCAATACTAACTTACCACTGATACCTGTCGCTTCAGCAATTGCTTTACGACCAGCAGGTTTCTGACCTTTTTCTAATAACTGTTCCATAGTGTGTACGTCAGCAGCTTCTAGCTTTGCTGCGTATACTTCACCAATACCTTCAATGGTCGCTAATTTAGTCATCATCTGCTCCTAACATTAATAATTTCTGTTCTACACGATAATAGACAACAAAAAATTTAAAAATGCGAAAAAATGGAAAAAATAATTTCATTCCCAATTAAACAACAATATTAATATGCTGTTTCGCTTACAAAGCCTTTAAAGATCGTTAAGAAAATGATCTTCAGATCTAAAAATAGACTCCAGTTCTGCATGTAACGAATATCATACTGAATACGCTTTTCCATCTTATCAAGCGTATCTGTTTCACCACGGTAGCCACTAATTTGAGCTAAACCAGTAATACCTGGCTTAATTTTGTGTCGAATCATGTAGTTATCAACAAGAATTCGATACTCTTCATTGTGAGCAACGGCATGAGGGCGAGGACCAACAATCGACATTGTTCCCTGCAAAACATTAATAAACTGTGGCAACTCATCTAATGACGTACGGCGAATAAAAGCACCAAACTTAGTTACACGAGGATCATTTTTAGTTGCCTGTTTAACAACATCACTATTTTCCATCACTTTCATTGAGCGGAATTTCCATACTTTGATCTTTTTACCACCGAGACCATAACGGTCTTGCTTGAACAAAATAGGACCTGGTGAGCTCATTTTTACACCGATCGCCACCGCAATTAAAACAGGAGAGATTAATAGCGTAATAATACTACCAATGATGAGATCTTCTACTCGCTTAATAAAATCACCAATACCTTCAAATGGACTCGCAAATACACTAAAGGTATCCACATTGCCCACACGGCAGATCTGAGAGACATTTAAGTTATAAGTATAAAGATCAGGAACAATGAAAGTATCAACAGTGGTATCTGATAATTGATGAAGAAACAATCGAATGCGTTCTTTTGCTACCATAGGTAAAGCAATATAAACGTCATCAACCTCGCCTTTCTTAGCGATATCAATTAAATCACACACTTTGCCACTAAACTTAGACTTAGTTAAATAGCTAAAACGCTCTTCACTACGATCATCGTAGTAATTAATTTCGAAATTTGTATTTTTATATTTTTCTAGTAGGGCTTTTTCAATCGCTAAACCTGCAGTTGTCATACCAAGAATTGCAATACGATGCGTTTTCCTATGACGACCGATATATCTTGTCGTAGAGTAAACAACGACCCGAGAGCCCCAGATGACAAAGAATGACAGTGCAAACCAAGAGAGTCCAAAGTTATTCGTAAAACCATGCATCTGAACATGATCGATAAAAGCAAAGAATGCACTAATCCCTAGAACTGCAATTTCAACTAATAAATAATTAGCTAACAAGCGTAATGTCATACGCTTAAAATTCGCTCGGTTAACTTTATCGTAGAAACCGACATAGTGGCCACAAGCAATAAAAGTAACACTTACAAAAATACCGTACAGTAAATCAAATGGTGAAGGCTCAAGCTCAAACAAGGCAAACACTAGAGTAAGTGAAAAATTTATAACTAAAAAGTCAACAAATTTAATTATAAATGAATAGCCATCATCAGCTATTTCAAGAGCTTTTCTTTTCATTAATACGCCCGCAAATAATTCCCGTAAAGTATATACA
>NZ_SSMG01000023.1 GCF_009873615.1 Photobacterium lucens | reverse complement strand
ATTGCGGTTACCACCGAAGAAGAAGTCAAAGTGGGCGGCAAGTTATCAGCCACTGATGCCGATGGCGATACGTTGACGTTTACTCAATCAAGTGATCCCCAAAATGGCACCGTGACGGTAGATGCCAACGGTAACTGGACATACGACCCGAACCCCGATTTCCACGGTAATGACAAATTTGATGTTATCGTCAGTGATGGCAAGGGGGGTACAGATACCATCACGATTAATGTGATAGTCATAGCAGTAGCCGATCCAATTCTTGTATCAGTAAATATATCGTCTGAACCAACCTATAGTTCAGGTGGTAAATATGAAGGTGGAAAGAATTATATTGATTGGGGAACAGTTGAAAAAGAGTATGGCGATAATGCCAAAACATTAACTGATACTACTGATGACCCTTTCAAGAATACTTTAGATACTGGAAGTTATGCTTATCGTGGAATGGAAGGATCAGATAGCATTAGGATAACTTCACAAGGTGATAATGTTTTAGTTGGTGAAGATGGGATCATCGGTAATTCATCAATTGATGGTAGTCCGATGACTGGTCTAGTTAACGATACATTAACAGCCGGAGCTGGTAACGATATTTTAATGGGTGAGCAAGGCGATGATTCATTATACGGTGCAGCAGGAGTAGATACTGCGGTTTATGCTGGAAATTTCGCTGATTACGATATTACTAAGCCTATAGAAAGATCAGGATCATCGATATTTTTTGAAGTAACAGATAAACGAATAATAAGTGGCGAAAATGTATATGCACGTGAAGGTTCTGATGATCTCTACGATATAGAGCGCCTCCAATTTGCAGATGGGACATATTATTGGGATGGTGATAGCTGGGTTAAAGAGCAACCAACGTATACCTATTCAATCGATATTAATGTCCGACTAACTGATCTTGATGGCAGTGAAACGATTACTCAAATCGTACTATCAGGCTTACCACAAGGTAGTGTGTTATCTGGTCTTCCTGATGGAGTAAAAATGTATGATGCTGATGCGAATGTCATAAAGGCTGTAGGTGCTGATGGCGTAATTGTATTAACTCGTGAATCCGGATTATGGAACGCTTCAGATACGCAGGTCTCGCTTCCAGGTGTACAAATTAAAGTACCAGCAGAGCTGGCTAACGACATTGAATTAAAAGTAACCGCTACGGGTGAGGAAAGCAGTAATCAGAGTCAAAGCTCAGGCTTTGATAGTGTAACCATTGATCCAAGTATTAATGTTGTTAGTGGAACAGAAACTGATAATAACCTTCAAGGTAAAATTGGTCTTGATATTTTAAAAGGGTTATCAGGCAATGATGCATTATTCGGTAGTGACGGTAACGATTCCTTAAATGGCGGTGAAGGAAATGATCTACTGATTGGTGGACAAGGAAATGATGTATTAATTGGTGGATCTGGTATTGATACGTTTGCTTGGGATCTAAGCGAGTCTATTAATGATATTGATTCTATTCAAGATTTTAATTTAACCGAAGATAAATTAAATCTCAGTGATTTATTAAAAGATGCTACAGCAGAGACATTAGATGATTATTTGTCTATTTCACAAAATGGTGAAGATAGTGTGATCTCGATAAAAATAAATACAGAAGATTCCGTTAATATTATTCTTGAAAATATTGACT
>NZ_SSMG01000214.1 GCF_009873615.1 Photobacterium lucens | reverse complement strand
TAATCCGTATGTCGCTGGTTCAAGTCCAGCAGGAGGAGCCAAATAAAAAAGCCCGCAAGCAATTGCGGGCTTTTTTATATCTGAAATTCACCTATCCGTTTATTCATTTTTCTTGGCTTTATAATGTAGATAGCATGCCTTAATTTGTATTATTTATACTATTTAAAGTCTCTCTAACCGCTTAATAAATATCAGCTTTGCAATAATTACTAACAAACTGCATATTTGTTAATCGAGCGATCGTTTTTTTGCAAATTTAGGCTTTACAGGTTTTCAATGTGTCGGTAATATTCGCCGCACTTACGGAGAGATGGCTGAGTGGTTGAAAGCACCGGTCTTGAAAACCG
>NZ_SSMG01000213.1 GCF_009873615.1 Photobacterium lucens | reverse complement strand
TTATATTAATAAGTATCTGAAATGTATGATTTTGAAATAGATACGTACTGCTATTTTATAAATAGCAGTACGTAAGAAGGTGAGGTTCTATTTGCCTGAAGCGGGATGATATTGCTGGCCTTTCATTGTCACTTCAAGCTGAGGTGATGCGATATCAATATGGTGTTTCATGAACTTGTTCTTAATCCGGCAATGAAGATCATGAGTTAAACTTAAACGATGTCCGGTTTCTGCCGCATAAGCGCGTAATTCAAATTGTTGGCAATTGGCGGTTAACCCTAAGAAGAACACTTCTGGTGCTGGGTTATCGAGTACCAGTTCACATTCCTCTGCTGCTTCAAATAATAATTGTGTTACCAGTTCAGGATCTGCTTTAAATTTCACATTAATTGATAACTTCACACGTGTGATGGCATCGGATAGAGACCAGTTAATAAATTGCTCTGTAACGAATGCTTTATTAGGCACAATCACTTCTTTTCTGTCCCAATCAACAATGGTGGTTGCACGTGTTTTTATTTTCGCAACTACACCTGTGAGGTCGCGAATTGTTACCGTATCGCCAATACGGATCGGTTTTTCAAATAAGATAATTAAGCCAGAAATAAAGTTAGCGAAGATCTCCTGCATACCAAAACCGATACCGACACCCAGTGCCGCGACAAGCCACTGCATTTTGCTCCAGTCAAAACCAATTAAAGCAGAGCCAACAATAATTCCGATAAAAATAGCCAAGTAGCGGGTAACCGAGGTAATGGCATAACCTGTACCTGGATTTAAATCTAAATGCTGAAGAATTAATAACTCCATCGCACCGGGTAAATCTCGTGCCAAAATAGCGGTTAAACCAAAGGCTAAAATCGCCAGCAATACACTTTGTAGTGTGATGGTATTTAGCTCTTCAGTACCATTGATCGTGTTAGTAACATCCCATAACGTGACGCCTTCAAGTAGTGACGTTGCCTGATAAAGGTCTGCAAAGAGCCAGCTCAAGATGAGAAGGTAAATCATCGATAGCAAAGAGCGAAGTAAACGCAGTGATTGCGCGCTGATTTTATCTAAATCGACTTTGGGCTCTTCAATTTCAATCGACATCTCATGGTGTACTACGCTGTCATCTTTATTTTCCAGCATTTCTGCCTGGCGTTGGGCGATGATCTCTTGGCGTTTTGCTTTGGCACGCTCAAAAGCAAGGCGACGCTTTTGAATTAGCATCAAACGTTTGATCAGGTAATAAAGCAAAAGGGTAGCGACACCAATAACCGCCCCTTGTTGAATGCGCAACATTATGGTTTGGGATGTTGCCAAGTAACCATTAAGTGCTGCGTAGTTGAGCACTTGTGGGGTGATGATAAGTGTCCACCAAAATATATGGTGACCAATATGCGCTTTACCTTCTGGCAATTCACCATAAGTCATTGGCATATTTAATTTCCATAAACGCCAATGGAAGACACTGATTGCAATATTAGAAATAATAAAGGCTAAACGACCAAGGGTTGCTGAAGTGTCGAGTTCGTTATTTAGCATCGTGAACTGTTGCAAAATTAGGGCAGGAACAAACACAATCATTAAGCGACGATAGTCATGCAACGCACTGTTAATGATGCTTTCTGACCAACCAAAGTGACTTATAAATAGACCGTTTTCACGGCAAAGCTCGCGAATAAAGTAATACACTACAAGCGCAAAAGGTAATGACAATGCCATACCTAAATGTGCAGCAAAGGGGAGTTGCCATGCTAATTCTAGCGTGTGACCGATGATATAAATGGTCAATGGGATAGGCCATGCCAAGATAAATGCAATCGCAACATTGGCATAGCTATAACGAAACTTATCTTCAGTTACACGGTTAATACGCTTACTGGTTCTTTCTAAATACGCAAGCCAACGTTTTTTGACAAGGTGTAAGAAACCAAGCAAAACACAAATGGCAAATGCACTACCAAAGAGGGCATAAGGACTAACAAAAGTAGGGACTTTAAGAAGGCTGATCCACTGCACAGGAGAGAAGAACCACTTTATTTTCTCACCCATTTGAGTGATTACATCAAGGCTCAACGGATTAGTATTCGGAGCCCAAAACAGTAGCGTCGTCGATTCATTCCTAATTTTTGTCAGCATGCTATTTAAGCGATCGTAAATCACTTTTAGCTTTGCTTGCTGATAGATCAGCGTTTCTGATGCTTTATTAATATCGCTATAAAGGGTGAGGTTGTCTTGGATCAGCGCATGTAACTGCTCGACTTGTTTATTCGTTAAATTCTCGGTACTGATTTTGTTTTCATTGTTTTTCAGTAGATCGGATTGTTGCTGATAGTCATAAAGACGAATTTGGTTACGTGCAACATCACGATTGAGCATATCAATCGGAGGGTTTGGTGGTAAATCTTTTAAACGATTCCGTAAATTTTCACTAATGATAGGGCTGACTTTAAGCCAATCCGCCATCACTTTTAATGCATCTGCTGTTTGTGTGGTTTCAGAGATTTGTTCATTCGTGGTACCAATCGCCTGTTGGGTTTGCTCAATATTTGCCGTTAGCGTAGTGAGCTCTGAAGATAGGCGTTTGTTCAGAGTTAACTGTTGCTGAATGACTTCAGGCTGGTTTTGAATATCAGCTTGCAAATCTTGGTTTTGCTCATCATTTTCAGAAATACTAGAGCGCAAAACACGATTAAGGGTGTTCTGTAAGTTATTGCGATATGCCTGATGTGCTTCAATTAACAGGTTTTCGTACTGTAGTTGTAGCTTTGCCAGCGCACGGCGATTACCTGCGCTTAACTGCTCCGCTTCTAACATGAACAGTTTGCTAATCGTATATTGTTCAGCAACTTGCAGTAGCATGATCGCTTCTGTGTCGTTAATACGTTTAGCTTGGGTTAACTCTTTACCTATGGTCTGTTTTTGATTTCTCAGCTGATTAGATTGATAAGAAAAGTCATCAATACCATGTTCAATTTCAATTAAAATATTACGGTACGATTGGCGAGCGATTTCTAACTGAGCCAATTTAGTATCTTGCTCGGCGATCTCTAACGTTAGCTGGTCGTGATCCCAATCCGTAAATTCAGGAAATTCAATCGCACTAAAGCTATCAATCTTTTGTTTTATAGCTGCTTGCTGCTCAGGAAAGGCAGCCATCAACTTTTCATAACGACGTGTTGTTTGGTTAAAGTTTTTGGTTTTCTCTAACTGGTTTTGTGCCGTTTGATAAGCTTCAAGTTGTTTGACGATTTCAGGTGTCTTTTGTTGTTGCTGTAGTTGGCTGATCTTATGTGCAATAATTTGCTCAGATGGTGTGGCTTCTTCTGCTGAAAGAGGGGCACATAGAAAGAGAAGAACAAGGCACAAGAGAGGGAACAGTCGCATAAAAAACCTGTGATTGAATTACAACGGATGCGTAAACGCAGGGTATGTAAGTGTTATGTTACAGCAATTGAAATTGATGAAAAACAATAGATTGGTATGAGAATAGACCTAATTGATCTATAAGTCGGCTAATGGTCACTAGAATTAGAAAATACCTTGACCGATATCGCATAAGTGATTACATTAGCCGCCGTTGAAACGCACAGCGGTTCAGCAACAACGTGGTGAGGTGTCCGAGTGGCTGAAGGAGCACGCCTGGAAAGTGTGTATACGGCAACGTATCGAGGGTTCGAATCCC
>NZ_SSMG01000212.1 GCF_009873615.1 Photobacterium lucens | reverse complement strand
GAGTAATTAGTATTAGCAATATTTAGTGTTCACAATTAGCTAATAGAGCGAACACTAAATAATTAATAATAATGGAATGATTAAGAAGAGCAGCTAATTTCTAGTTCTTTACCCCATTTAGGTGGCAGATCAGCAAGATCCTCAAACTCAGGATGTTCATCAAATGGATCATGTAAAATTGTTAATAGATTCTCCACTAATGTGAAATCACCTTGCTCTGCGCTATCAATAGCGAGTTGGGCTAAATAATTACGAAGAATGTATTTAGGGTTACTTTTGAGCATTAATGCCAACCTTTGTTTATCATCGATATTTTCAACCCGCTTTTTATAAGCTTGCAGCCACTTATCGACGGCAGTTGTATTTGTGGTGAGGTTTGAAAAGCGCACTGCTGAGGTAGGTAATTCTGCTTGCGCAATCGTTGAAAGAGTGCGGAAGAATAGGGTGTAATCCACACCGTTTTGTTTCAGTAAATCAAATAACTGTTGGAACAGTTCAGTATCTTGCTCTTGGCTATCAAATAACCCCAATTTATTACGCATTAGCTTGCTATAGCTGATTTGTAACTGATGCTGATAAATTTCCAATCCATGTTCTATATCGGCTTTATCAATAATAGGTGCTAGGGCATAGCCTAATGCGGATAAGTTCCACAGTCCAATTGATGGCTGTTGGTTAAACGCATAACGTCCTGAATAATCTGAATGGTTACAAATAAAGCTGGGATTGTAATCGTCTAAAAATCCATAAGGTCCGTAATCAAAGGTTAGGCCTAAAATAGACATGTTATCGGTATTCATCACGCCGTGAGCGAATCCAACCGCTTGCCAATGGGCAATCATCTCAGCGGTGTTACTACAGATTTGCTCAAACATCGCAGCATACGGTTTTTCAGCTTGTTGTAATTCTGGGAAGTGATGTTGAATTACATAATCGGCAAGCAATGTAAGTTGTTCATGTTGCTGGGTATAGAACAGATATTCAAAGTGTCCAAAACGTAAATGGCTTTCTGCTACCCGAATAAGAGTCGCACCGAACTCTTGTTTTTCTCGATAAACAGGGGTGTCGCTACCAATTACGGCAAGGGCATAAGTAGTTGGGATGCCTAAACCTGCCATAGCGGCACTGGCTAAATACTCTCGAATACTTGAACGGATCACCGCACGTCCATCACCCATTCTTGAATAAGGGGTCAGTCCTGAACCTTTTAAATGCAAATCCCACTTTTTACCTTGGCTGGTTTGTACCTCACCTAATAATAAGCCTCGACCATCACCTAAATCTGGGTTGTATTGTCCGAATTGATGCCCTGTGTATTTCATCGCAATCGGAGCAAACCCTGCTAGCGTGTCATTACCACTAAAGATATTAATAAAATCGCTATGGTTAAGGCGATCAATATCGAGCTCTAACTGTTTAGCGACATCAGGGTTCACACTGATTAAATAAGGGTTCGTCAGTGGTTGCGGGGTAACAAAGGTGCCAAATAAACGTGGAAGTTGGCTATAGGTATTATTAAAGACAAGCTGATCTAGGGATTTCATAGCAATCATATCTGATGGGTTTACGGAATATTATAGAGTGGCTCAACGATTATAGTTAAGTACTTGCATGACTTACATTATTAAGCATGAACTGTATCGAGTGACGCTATCGCTCAATAGAATAGTAAGTTGCTAACTAATATGATTCCTCGTTCATTTATACCGATTGAATATTGAAAGGGATCATGATGATTAGCACAAGGAACATGCTTTTATTGAGTACCTCATTAGCCATGTTTGGCTGTGGTGGTGGCGATGGTGGAGACTCGAAGCCTCAAGCTAAAGCGGCAGATGATATATATACTTATGCAAATAAGAGTGTGGTTATCTCGTCATATCATCTGGATCCTAATGGTGACATCGTTGATGTTGTTTGGCAGCAATCGCCAAGTGATAACACGGCTGTTGAACTAAAAAAAGTGAACAGCAGTGCGATTTTTACTGTGCCTGATATTCAAGATGATGAAGTGTTTAACTTCACCGTAACGGTAACCGATAACGATGGTGAAACCGCATCCGATTCAATTAGTGTTTATGCTAAACCTGCCGAAAAATCTTTATCTCTCTCTTTTGTTGGCTTAGGTGATACAAAGAAAGTCACTAATCAAAAAACCGTTACGCTAACCGGTAATGTTGTATCTGATCATGAAATTAAACAGATCCTAGTAACAAACGGGGCAACCAGTTTATCAACCAATGCTGAAATTGATGAGATGTGGTCAGCTACTCTCGATTTAAAGAAAGGCAAAAACGAAATCACGGTAATGGCATTAACGGCGGATGAAGCACAGGTTGAGATCGTATCAACGATCAATTATCACCCTGCAATGGACTTCACTACGCCGTTAACATTAAGCCAAAGTTCTTTTGTATTAAATGAAGATGCCGCTACGGTTTATGCTCAGATTGGTACCTCAAATGATAAAGATCCTCAGATCACCTTGCTCGGTGCTGGGACTAATTTAGATGAAAGTGCAGACGGTATCGATGATGATGGTATTTATGCAGGCTCTTTTACTTTTAATCCAACCAAAGAAGGTAAGTTCTGTTATCAAGCACAAGTGTCAGATAGCGAAGGTAATGAATATACATCTGAACCTGCTTGTATTTGGGTGTCTGAAAAATATACCTCAGAGCAGGTAACGAAATCAGTTGATATTGCAGACAGCGTTGAAAGCTGGCTAGATGAACAACTTGCGCAAGGTAAAGATATTCATGCTTCTGCAAAAGAGGTAGTTGAGCAACTCAACGTTCATAAAGATGTGGGTGCGGCAGGTTATACCTATGAAGGTGGCATTTGGTGGGTAAATGAAGACGGTATTTTAGGACTACATAATCCATTGGTTGAAGATTCAAAATCAGCAGGTCGTGGCGGTGTTATCGCACCAACGCCTGTGGTGAAAGCGTCGTTTGAAACTCGCTATTATGATGATGTGATCAACAACCAGCCATCGGCTTATTCCTCTGTCTCTGAACCAAACCGCATTCAAAGTTCAAAAGCGGTGATCATTAGCCCATTTATCAATAATCCTGACGTATCTGAGTTTAATAACTTCTTTAATACGGATGATTACTATGGGGTTTGGAAAACCATTAAAGATAGCCAGTCTTGTAAATTATCGCCAGACAGTGAGTTTGTGAATAATGAAACGGTTGGAGTATCGCTAGATAGCTTTAAAGATTTCAGTACCTTTGGTTATATTCATTTTTCTACCCACGGTAATAATTACTTCAATGGATTATTTAAAATCTGGGATGAAAAGTGGGGACCAAGTGATTTCTTAAAAGGGTATTTATCGGTATCTGGTTTATATACTGGGATTGTTTTACCTAAAAATGAAGATGGTACTTATAACTTAGAAGGTTATGAAAGCGATCTTTACATGAAACGTTTAGCGATTGGTGCTGGTGGTTCGTTAATTATTCTTCCTTCGTTCTTTGAACATTATCTTACAACTATGCCTAAGAGTTTAGTGGTGCTGTCTGCTTGTCGCTCTGTTTATAACAACTCATTAGCCAATGTCTTTTTATCTAAAGGCGCAGGTGCTGTGATTGGTTACGATGATTATGTGTTATCGAGCTATGCCAAAAATACCACCAATGCCATTATTAAAGACATGCTTGATAATGACTCAACCCTTATACAAGCCTTTGATACAGCAGTGAATAAGCACGGTAAGAGTGATAACAGTGACGATGAAGCATTTCTGCGTATGCGTGGCGCAAAAGATCTAAAACTGGCAACGGGTTCATTTGAAAACCTGAGTTTTGAACAAGGTCAATTAAATGCGTGGGCGAAAAAAGGCGATGGTCGCATTATTACCAACCTTGGTGGCACAACCCCCCTTGATGGTAAATTTGTTGGTGTAGTATCAACAGGCTTAGGTTACACCACCGAGCTTGGTAGTATCGAACAATCAGCATGTATTGATAAAAACGTTACGACTTTAAGCTTTGATTGGAAGTTCTATTCTGAAGAATTTTTAGAGTTTTGTAATACGGGTTATGATGATTCATTCACCTTAACCTTATGTGAGTCAGGTACTGATAACTGTTCAAGGTTTGAAACCAGTGTAAATAAATTGTGTGAGAATAAAGATGCGCTGATTGAATCAGATGTGACGTTTGATAAAGGCGGTGTTTATAACACGCAGTGGATCAAAGAACAGTTAGATATTTCAGCCCTTGCCAATAAACGTGTAAATCTAAAAATTGAGGCAGTCGATAAGGGTGATGAAATTTATGATAGTGCAATATTGATTGATAACATCGTTGTTGAATAACGAAATGTAGGTGCGCTGATGTTGAAAGTGTTTTCTGCAAGCGCACCATTATTATTTTTATTGATGCTGACCTACGGCTGTAATGTGAAATCTGATGTGATTTACCAGTCAGATCATGTTGGTAAAGTCACGTATCATTATAAAGATAATGATGGTTGTGATTTAAAAGAAGTCGATAAAAATATTGCGCTGTTTTATCAACAAATAGAGCGTAGAGAATTGGCACCATTAAAGGCGATTTACCAAGAGGATAATCCCTTTATTCGAGAACTCACTACATTGCCATCGATTAGTATCCATAAAGGCGGAGCGGAGTGGTATATACCATTATCACCATCGAGTAAATGGATCTACGTTAAATCGAAAGGCACTATCAATGTATTTGCCTATCCTGAAAGTTTGAAAACACTCTGCAAATAAAAAAATGTCGTTAGTGGAAATCATTACCACTAACGACATTTTTATTTCGCTAAACATTTAGTTAAAAACAACGTCTTCTGTTTTGGTGATGTGTACACCTAACCGTGCCATTTTCTCGATAAATGCTTCTGCTTGCTGCTCGAAGCCAGCAACAGGGCTGGTGGTATCAACTAACAGCGTAAGCTTTTTGATCTCATCTTGGGTTAACTTCTCAACCATTTGCTCAACAGTGCTAGCAACACAGTGTGATAACGCTTGTCCTGAAATCAATACGTGATCGTTTTGTTTAACCAACTCAACCAGTTGTGGATCAAACTGGGTATTCTTATCATCAGCAAGTGGGTATTCTGCTTCACAGCCACCATAGTGCTCAGTGTGTGGGTTTTCGCCTTTTGAAACACTGATATGTTGCGTATTTGTCTGTTGTTCCCAGCTTTGAATCGCAGTCTGAATTGGTTCAACAATATTATGCCCTGCTGTTCCCATTACACAGTGGGTTGGCCAAATAATAAGGCTGTATTTACCAGCTTGCTCTAGAGATTGGGTGTAAGCAAGCACATGATCACGAAGCTCTGGCTTTGTTGGTTGCCATACATCATCAACAATGTCTTGGTGGCTAATTAAGGTGAAAGGTGCTGGGTGTTCGCCAGCTTGATTCTGCCAATAAATGCCATGAGCAATGTCGTATTCGTTATGACTATCTAGCGTTACTACAATTGAATTGATGTGCTGTTGATGTTTTTTGATAAAGTTTGCCAGTCTTTGTGCATCGTTCCATGCGCCAGGGACAGGCAGAGCAGGGGCGATAGTCTTTTCTGGTTGTTCTGAACCTAAGGTGAATTGTTCGTTAACTGGAACATCATAGAAGTCATATTGCGGATCAATGATGAGTAACGACGTCATTGGTAGACGCATTGCATGCTCCTTTATGCTTTGGGGACTTGACACAATAATGAATAAATCATGAGAAAGAATTGCGCTAAATATACGTGGATGAGCGGTAATTGAAAAGAATTATCATCAGCATCGTAATCAATAAATATAAATTGTTAATTCAGTAATGCTTAATCTATTAGTTATTGAAATTATTAACTAAAATTATTTTTTAAACTTCTATCTTGTTAATGAAAATATAAAAATGAAATGTGTCAGACAAGTATTTTCTGGATGATAGAAATGAAATATTAGGCTTTGGTGAAAGCTCACCGTTACAACAAGATAACGGTGAGCTTTTTGCTATGCGGTTTTCGCCGGAGGTGGGGTATCAACAATCGCTTTCTTGCTCGATGATGATTTCTTTTCTTGTGGCAGAATAGGCTCAATATCAACGATTTTTGAACGGCTCATGATAATCTTCCAACGTTGAATACGTACGGTTTTATCTTCGTCGGTTTCTTTGGTGATCAGGTTAATTAGGTGGCGTTTTTCAACGGATTCTTTAGTGACTTGACCATCATTGAGTTGATACAAACGTTGCGAGCCTTTTTCCATTAACGCCGCGACGTTACGTAAATCTAAAATGATCGACTCACGAGTTTGTTCATAACCACTTAAAAACTTGGTTGGCGACATACGGGTTGTGCTCTTGTAATGAAGAATAGTTTCTTCACGATGAGACACCTTGTGCTTACGGGTTTTACGAATATCAGGCGGTAAGCTGTCGTAACTGATGTATTCCAGCCATTCCAATTGGCGACCAATTAAATGACTGGTGTTAGCGTCGAAGAACTGCTTACGCCAACGGGCTTTACCTTTACGCAGCCAACGCCATAACATACTTTTTAAGTCGTCTTTAAACACTTCACGAGCAGCGTAGATCAGTGATAACACTAGGATAAAGGATGCGGTAATGTCACCCAGCATACCGCGAGCTTTGATCAGCATTAATGTCACGAAAATCATCACGATACCCGCTGCTGCACCGGTTACGATTTTGCGTGTACTTTTACCCAATTCAATGGTCTTTTCACTCATGGTGACAGGGTATTCAATCAAACGACGTAATAAACGCATCTTGTTCGACATACGCGTTGGATCTTCCATCGCCTTTGCCGAATTATAGTTGTGCTTTATACGATGCTGAGATTCTGATTCACAGATCTCTAATAGCATCGCTTTGATGGCGTTGTAGTCGTTACCACGAGGTAGGTGAGCCACAAGCTGTAAAAAGCGTTGCTCAGTAAACCAAGATAGGTAGTTATCAATGTTTTCGTAGTATTTAAGAAGCTTCTTATCACTTGGAATATTTCGGCGTAAACGCTTTAAAATGCGCACCGAAATATTGGCTGATTCTTCAATATCTTCAAACGAAAGATCACCATTTTGGTTCAACAGGTCCTGAGTGGTTTTCTCAAGTGCTAACGCATACTGATAAGCATATAAGCTCAAACTTAAACGATACTGTTCAATGGAGAGTTTGCCACGGCTGGCGAGTCGACTATGAACTAGTGGTAGGTGGTTTACATCACTGAAATAAGTACGCTTTCCTTGAATGGCACTATGATAGAACTCTTCTTCAGAGATGATATTGGCGTTTAAACCAAGTTCACCAGGGATGAAGATATACATATCGAGCTGCCGATTGGTTGTTTCTTGAATAACATGGGATATTTTGAGTTTATGCCCATCTTTTTTATCGACAGTGATCACTTTAGCGATGTCCTCCACAGGATCTTGCAGTTACTAGGTATAAAAGCGTGTTTTTTATTAATTTTAGAATATATGTGCAATAAATATTACTGTTAACGATGCAACTGAGCATTGATAGCATGAAAAATCGTCAAATAAATGCAGATAGGTCAGGCGTTGTGAATCAACATCACGTATAATGCAGCCATCTAAGCACAATGCGTGCATTATAGCTTATTGATTAGTTAGATATAGTTAATTAATCGTCATAGCTAGTAAATTGATTGATAAAGATATTGAACCAGCAACACCTTGTACGTGTTGTTGCCTATGCAGAGAGTACCTGATACATGATTAGAATTGGACAATACAACACACTAGAAGTCGTCAAGCTAGTAGACTTTGGCGTATTTCTTGATGGTGGTGAAGACTTCGGTAATATCCTATTACCAAAGAACTCTGTTCCAGCAGGTACTGAGTTAGGCGACAAGCTAAACGTATTTATCTACTTCGATTCAAACGATGAAATCATCGCAACAACGGATGAACCTTACGCAAAAGTAGGTGATTTCGCTAAACTGCGTGTTGTTGGTGTAACTAACATTGGTGCGTTCGTGGATTGGGGTTTAAGCAAAGATTTGCTTATTCCATTTAGCGAACAACGTCGTCGTTTAGAAGAAGGCCAAGAAGTGGTTATTCACGTTTACACCGATAAAGCATCGGGTCGTATCGTGGGTACAACTAAGTTCAACCGTTTCCTAGACAAAACACCGGCGACTTACAAAGTTGGCGAAGAAGTTAAAGTGATCATCGCTGAAATCACCGATCTTGGTTACAAGGCAGTGGTTAACGGTAAGCACTGGGGCTTATTATTCAAAACTGAATCTTTTGGTAAGCTATTTATCGGTAAAGAGCTAAAAGCTTACATTAAAGAAATTCGTCCAGATGGCAAAATCAACTTATCACTTCAGAAGAAGGGTAAAGAGCGTGTTGACGATCTAGCCGACAAGATCCTAACGTCACTAGAGCGTAAGGGCGGCTTCATTCCTGTAAGTGACAAGTCTAGCCCAGACGAGATCTTCCAAGTGTTCCGTACCAGTAAAGCGACCTTTAAGAAAACGATTGGTGGCTTGTACAAGAAAGGTCTGATCGTGATTGAGCGTGAAGGTATCCGCTTAAACGACAACGACTAGTATTAGCTCGTTAATCTTGAGTGAAATAAAAACCGACACGCTGTCGGTTTTTTTATATCTAAACGGATAGAGAAAGGGTAAACCAAGAGGGGAAATAGCAGATTAGTCTTTCGACTTTAATGCTTTCTCAAACTTAGTCATGTTCCAGCCAATTAATACCTGATCACCCACACGTAATACAGGAACAGAGCGTGCGCCTGTACTGTTAAATTCCTTTCTTCCTTTTGGGGAACTTATATCCACTAAGCGGTAGTTATAGCCCTTGCTTGCCATATATTGTTGAGCATCTTTACAGTTTGAGCAGCTTTTTTGACTGAATAAGACAATACGTTTCATTGGGTTGTTTCTTTTATTTTAATATTTGCCGTAACTCTAACATAAATGAGATGGAAGATAGTAATGACAGAACAGTAGTTATAAGCAGCCTAAATCAAACAAGTTTTAAGCTTGTTTACTTTTTCCTATTAGCAATAAAGAGGTGATACGGCAAAGGAATAGGTGAAAACCTCGTAAGTTATAGATTGTTTTGCAAATGCGTATGTCATTTTGCTTAAAATGGCAGCACTTGCGTGCTCGTTTAATATCCGTATTTTTGCGATTTTATTGCTTTAAAGCAAATTATTATTTTTATATGGAAATAATAGTGGGTAATTTATTTCTATCTTATTGATATTTAATGCGTGTATTTTGTTTTTAGCTCAAATTACTTAGGTTGTAAGATTAGGTTGTAACAACTGCGCTACAAGGTGATATTGATTGGATTTTTTATGTAAATACAATGCAACCCTCTTTTGGGTAACAACAAAATTTCATTCAATGATTGCTCTATTA
>NZ_SSMG01000211.1 GCF_009873615.1 Photobacterium lucens | reverse complement strand
ACTTGAAACACCGTTATCGGACAATAAGCCTGCAACAAAAAAGAAGAAAAAAAAGAAGAAAAAAATTCTTACACAGCAAGATCTTGATAGGAAAGAAGCAGAGCTTAAAGCGAAGCAGCAAGCGAAAGAACTTAATATTGCAGAAGAAACCCATACCAAAGCCAAGTTTATTGTTCGTGGTAAAGCCCTTGCACCGAATCCTTATAACTTAGATGTAACGGTTCGTCATTTGACAAAGACAGATGCCCGAGTCCATACCAGCTTGGTGCGTGGCGATGGGAATCGCCTCGATTGTGATACGGTCATTCTCTTTGATCAACCTCTACCTAAGTACATGAACTGTAATGCAAAGTTTAAAGGTACCAAAGAATTTACCGATCGCCTTGGTCTTAAAGGTTTGCCTGACGCCAAAATAAATGGCCCTTTACGTTTTGTTGCGGTGCAAACCGAAGCACCTGTTGATGCTCCGAAAGATAAACGTATGCTGGTGGATAATAAACTAGCCACTGCATACTACGATGTGGGTTTTGAATTACCTGAATCTTTTGCTATTTCTCTTAATAAATATGCAATACCAGCAGGTCTTTTTAAAAAGAAAGCTGAGAAAACATCTAATCCATTAAAAGAAAAACAACTTGCCGATGTACAGATGATCACTGATGGAAGAATTGATTTTAATGTCAATTTCTACGATAAGCTGCTACGTGTGATTTTAAAGGACAAAAAAGAAAAAATTAGCTTGGTAAATAAGCGTACCCAGTCATCTATAAACTTTGATTTCAATGTCTTGAACTGCTTATATCCTAATCTGCAATGTCACATCAATGCTGAAGTAGAAGCACAGGCAAAGACTATTTACCCAATGCCTGAAAGCCAAATTAACGACTTCGCATTCAAAACACATATGGTTGCAACATGGGGTAATCACACATTGATAGCCCAAATGACCAACAATAATATCGCCATGGATAAAGTGAATGTTAAAGGGATCCCCGGACTACAAAAAAGCCTAAGTAAAGATATTCACTTCCATCTGGACTCTTTAGTCGGAATTTACAGTCAAGACAGGTTTAAAACTGTAGGTAACTTTATACTTTACCAACCCGCAGACACCAAAGCTTCTTTAACATCCGAGTTCATTGTTAACCGTAATGAAGATTTTGATAATAATACTCATGATTCATTAAGCCGCTATCGTGCAGATTTAGGTATTAAAGTGAATAACTTTTACTTAAGCCAAGAGTTCAAATTGATCAAACCACTGCCTCCTGTTAAAGCAAAGCCAGCGGTTGTTAAAGAAAAAGCAAAGACAGATAGCATCGATACACGACTTATTAAAAAGTTGGCCGAGCTAATGGGTTTATCACACCTAAAAGATTTATCACCACAAATCGATTTTACCGCACCTTATAAAGTAGGTGCCGATATTGCAGCGATCCAAGCAGAGATCCGTGCTGAACATCAAGCTTTATATGAGTCAGTAACAGTGAAACCGTTACAATTTAAATCTGATTACGATATTACTTTTAGTGCGCAACGTAATACACAAAAACTGGGTAAGATCTACAGCCAAGGTCACGCACAACTAGACGGTTCAGAGTTAAATATTAATAGTAAGTTTAAAAACAGTAATCATGCTTTGTTTGCTGATGTGCGTTTACTGTCTAATTTCGATACAGGTGTGTCTAACATTAAATTAAAACGCCATACTTTTACCTTTACACCAGAGCAAGATCTGAAAAGCTTTTATATTCCAGCACTACCCATTAATCTGAACATTACTCAAGGTCAACTAACAACAAGTGCTGATATAACAGTTAATAAAGATAAGCAGGTATCTGGTTTTATTGATCTTGCCACTCATCGCATCACTGGCGAATATGAGGCGTTCCGATTTGGTAACGTACATAGTCATATCCACCTTGCGTTATCATCGGCTGACGTTAAAACACAATCGCCGTTAGAGATCTCAGCAGATTATCTTGATATAGGTGTACCTATGTCTAACCCTCGCCTATTGGCTGAATTTGATACCAGCAAAGATTACTACCACATCGCCCATGGCACGACTGAACTGTATGGCGGTAATATTAGCATCGAGCCAATTACAATCACTAGCCTAAGTAATATTAAACAAGTACCTGTTACCGTCTCTGGGGTTGATCTCGCTCGTGTCATCGCTGAAGCCGATCAAGATAATATTGAATTAACTGGCCGTATCGATGGCGTTATTCCAATCGCGTTAGAAGACGGTAGTATCGTGATACGTAACGCAAAACTACAAACCCAAAAACCTGGTGGTGTTCTACGCTATATCCAAGGTTCAGCTATTGATAAAAAAGTTAAAGAAGCAGGTACTTATAGTCCACTAAATATTGTGGAATTATTAGATAATTATCATTACAACTCCATTGCGTTTGCTTTTGATTATGCTAAAAACGGCGATTTATCGTTAAAAACACGTATCGAAGGTAAAAATCCAGATTTCCAAGATGGACGTCCTATTAACGTCAATCTTAAACTTAATGATAATATCCCTAAGTTATTACGTTCAAAGGAACTCATTGACTCATCACCTCTTGTTGCTCAAATAAAACAACAACTTGGCGTTCAATAATAAGAAGATTAAAAATCGTATGACAACTAATACAAAACTTTGCCAATTTTTTTCGACGTTTCATTTCCGCAATCTTCCGAGTGCTTTTGCACTCATTATCGGTACTGTACTAATGGTTGGCTGTACACCGAAAGTTGAAGTCGCACTTTCTGAAAAGCCGATTGAAATTAACTTAAATATCAATATTAAGCATGAAATCAATGTTAAAGCCGATCACGAAATTAATGAATTATTCAAGGACAAAAATGTTTTCTAATTTCCGCTCAACCAAAGTGAAAGCAGTTCTATTCATTGGCATGTTGTGCTCAGCTAACACTGCAATGGCACTCACCTTACAGCAAGCAAAGCAACAAGGTTTGATCGGTGAGGCCAATAATGGCTACGTGGCAAGTGTTCAATCTCAGCCAACAGCAAAAGTAAAGCAACTGGTCGATGATACCAATCAAAAAAGAAAGCTAGGCTACCAACAAATTAGCCAACAAAATAACATAAGCATTGAAGAAGTAACGGCATTGGGACGTGCTAAAGCCAAACAAAAGACCTTACCTGGGTATTATTTTCAAACAAAAGCGGGTGAATGGATTAAAAAATAAACCCACAAAAATGTTAAGTTTTTCTTAACCCCACGCTCAAGCAATTTAACTCTTACAGATTCAGTGGTAAGCGTATAATTTTTAAATATATAACTCTATTATTATCGCTATCACATGACCATTATCGACAATTTCAAACGCCTTCGACCGACAGACGCTGTGTTTATTTGCACAGCGCTATTGTGTCTTGCCCCATTTATTAGTTCACCTATCGCTTTAATTTTAGGCTTTCTCTTAGCCAGTTTCGGATTTGTTCCAACGCAATTTAATATCGCCGCCCTCACCAAAAAACTTTTGTCATATTCCATTATTGGTTTAGGTTTCGGTATTCACTTAAATGAGGCAATTGAAGCAAGTAAAGCGGGTTTAGGACTGATCATTTGTTCTATCTTCTTCACTTTACTACTAGGTTGGATTGCAACACACTTTTTAAGTCTGGATAAAAAAACCGGCCACCTTATTGCGTCGGGTACGGCTATTTGTGGTGGCAGTGCCATTGCAGCAGTATCCCCTGCGATCAATGCCCGTGATGATCAAACCTCTTTGGCATTAGCAACAGTATTTGTATTAAATGCAGTCGCTCTGTTTATCTTCCCAGCTATTGGTCATTTACTAGATATGAGCCAACACGCTTTTGGTACCTGGGCGGCTATTGCGATTCATGATACCTCTTCCGTTGTTGGTGCTGCAGGTGCATACGGTGATGAAGCTTTAAAAACAGCAACAACACTTAAACTTGCTCGCGCATTGTGGATCATCCCAGTAGCCTTTATCAGCGCACTACTGTTTAAAGGCAATAGTAAGAAAATTGCCGTTCCTTATTTTATCGTACTGTACTGTGTGGCGATTTTAGTCGCCCACTTCTTACCGCAGTTCCAACCTGTGTACAATATGATCTTCACGGCATCTAAGCGTTTATTAGTGGTGTGTTTATTCTTAATTGGTTCAGGTATTACCGTTAATAAATTGCGCAATGCAGGGCCGAAACCTATGCTATTGGGCGTGCTGCTATGGTTAGCAATTGGTAGTGCTTCTTTGATTTATATCGAAATGTTTATTCCTTAAATCACCACAACGGCTTTAAACAGACACGTAAAAACAACAAAGCCAGATCATTGATCTGGCTTTTTGTATTTCTTTTCAAAATACGCAGTAATAAAGAAAAAAGCGACCTTTACTTGGTCGCTTCGTGAACTTTATCATAAACATCTATGCTTATTTAATCACTGAAATAGAAACAGCTAACATTATGATTTATTTGGCATATATAACTCTATCTGAGTATCCTTTGCCATGCCCAATGATAAGGTGTATCGGTTGGTCTGGTTCCAACTGATAACCTTTTGAAATCACCACTTTATTATTTTTAACTCGCACACCAGCCTGATCACATACTTGATTTTGACAGCTAAAAATAAGACTACCGTTTGAGTAAGCTATTAAAGAAAAGTTATCACCATTAAAACGTTTTTTGCTAACTCGTACGACTACTCGCTCTTTCTCTGAATTTGCCCATATACGAAGATCATTAAAACGATAGTTGTATACCACTAGATCCGTTTGCGGCGTGTCAAATACCACTTTCACTCTATCGCCTTGGCGAAGACGTTTATTTAATGTGGCATGTGTGATAGCGGTATCCGGTGAAATTTTCACGTTGAATCTATCGCTTTGATTATTACTGATCTTGCCTATAAAACGACCATTCACATATACTTTTGCTCTGTGTTTTGGCTGCCAAGTCCGATAGTAATCGTAGGAAATTTGGATTGTTTGACTACGAGGACGATAATGAATCGCAACATCACGACCAAAATCATGATCTTTTTTCTCTATTTCAAAATCACTATTATTAGACATGTTAGTCGAAGGTTTCAGATATCCTGACAGTCCACCTAATAACTCATTATTTGCGCTATTTGTTGGTACACCCCAATCAGCAAAAAACGCTCGTAAATCGTAACCGGTTGCTAAACTCGCTTCACGAATAAAAACCTGAACACGATGATCCGAATTACCATCAAAATTACGCTCAACAGTGTTATAACCATTACGCATGATCACACTCATGCGTTGGTAAAAACGAGGGCCAAACGTCAGATCAAGTTGCCAAAATAAACCTAGACGCTCAAATGGACCTAAATCATCATTAAAGTAATCTTTTCCACTATTTGGCTGATCTAAATACGGGAAAATACTACTCTGCCAACGTGTTTCTAATCGACTTCCATACCCCAGTGAAGCACGGACTTTCTGAGAGGTAATATTAGTCGTTACCTCAGTCATTTTATTAAATTGTAAATATCGAGGCTGTAGCGTATGTCCATACTCATGCCATGGTCCCCAGCCCCCATCCGTTAACAATTTATTGGTATTCACCACTGGATTGAAGGCATTCGCCGTCCCTGTACCTAAATGGTGAGTCGTGGCATACATTAATCCATACCCATTTTCACCCACATCAAGGAATAACACTTTATGTTTCATCGGTTGATGGTGCTCAGCTAAATCACGTGAAAAACCATAATGTTCTTCGCCCCACGCAATGATTTGCTCCCAAGCTTGCATTAATTCTGTTGGGTTAGTAACACCATAAGATTTGAATTTTTCGATAGGTCCAGTGATCACCATAAATGGGGAAACTAAATGGATATTCGGTGATGTCGCACTTTCTAACATTGCAAGGAAGTCGCTATCGGTATGTTCACCTAAGCGAAAAATAGGCATTTCACGACCACCTGTCACCGTCACTTCAACCACTGGATCTGTACTTGATAACTGGTTATCAATGTACACTTCACCATCGTAAGTTGATTGGATGTAAACGTCATTGGATCCGTTAATCACCGAACGTTGATCACATAATTTTGGGGTTGAAAGTACATTGATACAGATTTGAACATTACGGCCATCAACAGAGGTTACACGAAGAAAATCACCGGATTTAACATACGTACTGGTTGGAATATAATGTGTTAACCCACGGTTTGGGCGTAACCTATTTTTCATGTCATTCGCTAAGGCTGATTTACTTAGCCTTGGATCAACACTAACAGTCGCAACCACAGCTTCATTGATTTCAGGAGTAATAACCGTGATAGGCGAAATCGGTGTTATTGGAGGCGATGATGCAAATATGCTAGATGAAATCAGTAAACTTATTACAGCAGTACCGCATGTAAGTAATGTTGTCACCCTCTTCATTCGTGATCTCCGCTCTTAAAATCGTGACCTGAATTTAAGTGTAGAAGAGATTCGCATATTGCATCTCATTATCGAGACACTTTTTCTAACAAACGAGACGTTGTTGACTGGACAGAAGCAGAAAAGCCTTCATACCGAGTTTATACGATATAAAGGCTTATATTTTGTTCTTTTTACAATTTAATCAGTTACAGTACAAAGCTTGCAAAAATGAATCCGAAGATAATACTGAACACCATGCTCAATAAACCTGGGATCATAAAACTGTGGTTGAAGATAAACTTACCGATTTTGGTTGTACCTGTACGGTCAAAGTCGATTGACGCAATGATTGGACCATAATTAGGAATAAAGAAGTAACCGTTAACGGCAACGAACGTTGCAATGATCACTTCAGGTGGTAAGCCTAGTGTAATACCTACAGGTACAAGTACTGCCGTTGTCGCACCTTGACTGTTGACCATCACAGACAATGCAAACAAGGCAAAAGCAAATGTCCAAGGCGCAACTTCTACAAGACCAGATACTGCCTCTTTCACCATCAAATCGTGGCCTGCGATAAACGTATCACCTAACCATGCAATACCGAAAATAGCTACAATGGCACGCATACCCGCATGGAACACCGAACCCTGAGTGATCTCATAACCGTCTGGTTTACAGATCAAGATGATCAGTGCGCCCATTGCTAGCATCACGATTTCAATGGTATGTGCCATCCCCATTGGTGAACCATCAAATTGTGGACGTAAGGCAGGAAATGCCCCCATTACAACTACCGCTAATGCACCAAATAGGAATAAACCAACCGCTTTTTTCGCACCTGGTTTAATTGCGATTTCTTCAACCTTCACTTCCTGTTCCATTTCTTTACGGAAAGCAGGATCTTGCATGCGACGTTGATATTCAGGATCGTCTTTTAGCTCTTTACCAAGCTTATTAACAATCACACAAGCTAATGCCAAGCCACAGAATGTACCCGGAATGGTAACCATTAATACGTCAGCTAAGGTAATACCTTGTGGCTCAAGGAACGCAACAAGTGCCACAACCGCAGCAGCAATTGGACTTGCAACAATCGCAAACTGAGAAGCAATAACCGCCATACCCATTGGACGCTCAGGACGGATACCGCTGCGACGGCTAACTTCTGCAATCACAGGTAATACTGAATAAGCAACGTGACCCGTACCTGCTAAAAAGGTAAAGGTATAAGTTACTAATGGTGCAATAAAGGTAATATGACGAGGATTTTTACGCAGGATATTTGAAGCAATTTTGATTAAGTATTCAAGACCACCAGCCGCTTGCATTGCAGCAGCTGCTGCGACAACCGCCATGATCATTAACATGACATCAATAGGTGGACTTGTTGGTTGCAACCCAAAGATAAAGCTTAAAATCGCTAAACCTACACCACCCATAACACCTAAACCGATACCGCCAAGGCGGGCACCGATCAAGATACAACCTAATACAATTAAAAACTCAATTAAAAACACATCGCTCTCCCTGATGATCGCTTTTAAACAACAAAGTCAAAATACAAAATATGTCACTTGTATTTTTTCGGTAAATTCGAGGCGATAATATTAAGTTTATAACAGCAGAAAATAGCGCTTAATCACACATTAATAAATTTAAAAACAAATAAATAAACGATATGAAATATTATTTATGGTTAA
>NZ_SSMG01000210.1 GCF_009873615.1 Photobacterium lucens | reverse complement strand
TTCATGCTGTTATAACAAGTTGGGTTAATCTTGAAGTTCGCTATTTTTATCGCTTCATCTCCCCTACTCTTGTATTACAAATAAAATACTAGCAGTATTCACGATCTATTTTAGTCACTGGAAATGTGTAACGACTGTGTGCTCTTGGTAGCTGAGTGTAGGCAAAGCTACTGATTAACGTCCATAGTCCTTACAGTATTTTGAGAAAGATGCTCTTTGAATCAACAACAAAACAATTAAAACGCTACACTAAAACAGTTTGGGGAAAAACAATGAGTCCTGAAGATAAACAATTTGCCGTTATTGGTCTTGGTCGATTTGGCATGTCACTGTGTGAAGAGCTCAGTGAGCGTGGTGCACAAGTATTGGCTATTGATATTGATGAAACCTGTGTACGTAAAGCAGCAGATATTGCAACTCAGGCTGTTGTTGCTGATTGCTCAAACGAAGCAACGATTTCTGAACTAAAACTGGATGATTATGATCTGGTAATGGTTTCTATCGGTGATGATGTTAACGCGAGCATTCTTACTACTCTGCTATTAAAAGAAGCGGGGGTTAAAACGGTATGGGTGAAAGCCAAAGATACGCCGCATAGCAAAATTTTATCAAAAATTGGTGCTGATAAAATCATTCGTCCTGAACGTGATATGGGTATTCGTATCGCACGTAATATGCTCGATAAACGCATTTTCGAATTTTCAGAACTAGGCAGTGGTATTTCACTGGCTGAAGTGGTTGTTACTGCGAAGAATATGGGACGCAAGCTGTCTGAGCACCCTTGCGCAGGTCATAAGTCAACTCAAGTCCTTGCACTAAAACGTGGTCCTGAAGTACGTAAAGCTCCTGATATGGATACTGAGCTACAAGTTGGCGATATCTTAATCCTAACAGGCCCTGAAAACGTCCTAACTGAAACCTTAAGAAAACTATGAGTTTTATTCCTAACAGGGGCATGTATGTCCCTATTAAAACGGAAAATCGCGATAAACGATGGTCTGAGCCTAAGATCATCATCTTTAGCTTTTTAGCGATTTTAGTCCCTGCTGCGATTTTACTGACATTACCTGTATTTTCTGTTTCAGGGCTCAGTTTTACTGATGCATTATTTACAGCAACGTCAGCGATCAGCGTAACAGGCTTAGGTGTGGTTGATACAGGCTCGCATTTTTCTATTAGCGGAAAAATCTTGCTGATGTTCTTAATGCAAATTGGCGGTTTAGGACAAATGACATTATCAGCAGTCCTACTCTATATGTTTGGTTTACGTTTAAGCCTACGCCAACAAGCACTAACCAAAGAACAATTGGGCCAAGAGAAGTTCACCAATATTCGTCGCTTAGTTAAACACATCATTATTTTTGTATTGGTTTGTGAGCTTATCGGTGTGTTCTTTTTATCCATTCGTTGGGTACCACAAATGGGCTGGGAGCAAGGCTTATTCTTTGCTGTATTCCACTCTATTTCAGCCTTTAATAACGCTGGTTTCTCGCTATTTTCTGATGGTTTAACTCGCTATGTGGATGATCCTCTCGTCATCATCACCATCGCATCTTTGTTCATCTTTGGTGGCCTTGGTTTTACAGTAATTTCGGATATTAAGCGTAATGCCCATCGTGGTTTTCACTTCTTATCACTGCATTCAAAAATCATGATCATTGCAACCCCTGTATTACTTTTTGTCGGTACAGTGATGATTTGGCTATTAGAACACCACAATAGCCATACTTTAGGTTCCCTTGATGAATCGGGGCAATGGTTAGCTGCATTCTTCCAGTCTGCGACTGCCCGTACAGCTGGCTTTAATAGCGTCGATATTGGTCAATTTACTCAACCGGGTTTATTGATCATGATGCTACTGATGCTAATTGGTGCTGGTTCAACCTCGACAGGTGGTGGTATTAAAGTATCGACGTTTGTTGTCGCTATTTTGGCTACCTGGTCGTTCCTAAAACAACGTGACCGTGTCGTGTTATTTAAGCGCACCATCTCCAACCAAACGGTCACCAAATCATTAGCTATCATCGTTGTCAGTGGTATTGTTCTAACCATTGCAATGTTCGCGTTAATGATCACAGAAAAAGCACCATTCTACGAAGTAATGTTTGAAACTATTTCAGCGTTCGCAACCGTAGGTGTGACTGCAGGTTTAACCGCAACCTTATCCGAGCCGGGTAAATACATCATGATTATCGTGATGATCATCGGTCGTTTAGGTCCATTAACATTGGCATATATGTTAGCGCGCCCTAAACCAACCTTGTTGAAATACCCAGAAGATAACGTCGCTGCTGGTTAATCTTTCTACGATAAAAACAATAAAGGCTTGTTACTCGCCATATACGAGAACAAGCCTTTTCTTTATCTTACTTCAATTCATTGCAACTTATGCTTTATCTGCCTTTCCTGCTGCATTTGCAAACTTGGCTAATTGCTTATCTAACCAGAATGGTGCTTTGCCGTTATCTTCCGCATTCTCTTTACGTCGAATAGCATCACGTACCATCATCGCACCACACCAACGAATAGGCTCAGGTGGGAAACTCCCTTTCGGCCCAGACACTAATCCACATCGACTCCATCCATTATCTAGATCTAATACTAATGACGATAAGATCTGCCCACCAATCCATGTTTGAGCAACCCCATTACCAGAATATCCCAAGCCATAAACAATATTAGGGTTATCATTAAGGTGACCAAAAAAGGGTAATCCCGTCGTTGAGCGATCGGAAGCCCCTGTCCATGTTGCTGCAAACTTCTCTTTTTCGAGGCTCGGAAATAATTTATTAAAAGAGTTACGCAACAAGTTCGTATAGCGACTCGGAGAGTCAAACACCTTGCTGATTTTATTACCAAAAGAGAAATAATTACCGCCTTTACCTAACATTAAACGTCCATCTGACGTTGAACGGTAGTAATGAACAAAGATACGAGAGTCAATCACGGTTTTACCGTCTTTCAAACCCATGGTATTCAACTTCTCTGGGATCGGCTGGGTGATCGCCATATCAGAGCTCACCAGCACCACATTACGTTTAAATTGTGGAAACTGCTCTAACATCCATGCATTGAGCGCAAGTACAACTTTCTTTGCAAAAATATCAGCTTCTGGCGTGGTGATCGTAATCGGAATTTCAGTACTAATATTCTCCATTGGGGTATTTTCATAAATCTTGATCCCCATTCCCTCGGCAACACGTTTTAAACCACGCGCTAACAACGCAGGCTGTACACTTGCTGCTGCCGGTGAATAAAAGCCTTCGCAGTGTAATGCTGAGCCCGCTTCTTGCTGAACACGTTCTCGTTGCCACTGTTTCCAGCTATTCACTTCATGCTTAGATAACTGCTCTAATACACCATCCATAGAGCCTTGTTGAGCTTTATTCGTTGCTGTATATAAAGTGCCATTAACACGCAAATCAGCATCAATATTATGTGTTTCGCAAAAATCAGCAATTTCGTAAACAGCACGTTCTGAGGCACGTACTAACTTTACAGCTTCTTGTTCACCGTAAAGCTTTTTCATTGATGTATATTTGGTCGACCATGTCAGCATACAACCACCATTTCGACCTGAAGCACCACTACCACACAAGCCTTTATCAATAATCACAATATCTAGTTTAGGCTGTTGTTGTTTAAGCTGAATCGCTGTCCACAAGCCTGTATAACCACCACCAACAATACATACGTCCGTTTGAATATCATGTTTAAGTGAATTTACAGTATTATCAGACTCTTGTTTTAACGCTTCTGAGAACCAAAATGGTTGGAAATGACTGTCGTTATGCATACCTTACTGCTTCCTTAATTGGTATAGACCACTAAGAACTACAATATGAGTGCAATGTGACGATTAGATAACAACGCTGTGACTGAGAGATGAAACTGATAGTGAAAATAATAAGTAAATAAAAACGAGTGCTTAGCCATACAATTTCACTAAGTCACTCGTCTAATTTATTCAGAAAAATGTTTTTATCAATATTAAATTTATAGCG
>NZ_SSMG01000209.1 GCF_009873615.1 Photobacterium lucens | reverse complement strand
GTACGCGCGAATCTAAAATTAGATCACCATAAGTAAATGATTTAACTCTAAATTTGTGCATGGGTAACTGAGCCAAATTAGCAATGGTTTGGCCTAGGTGGTATCCCTTGTTATTGATATCAGCACGTTCAACAAATTTAGGTAAAAACATTGGCTCTTCAAGGTGGATTTTGTCTGCCGTTAATACCATAGATTCGGTCGGCTTTTTGAAATCGATTGAAAAGCCTAACTGGGTTAATTCTTGTTGTTCCAAGATGGAATATAAGGTTTTCCACTCAGGATACATAGCCCCTACGTTGACCTTTAATGGCGTACTGTCACCTTGCCAACTAATCGAAAAATCACCATCGTTGAAATGCAAACGATAGTGAGGTGAAGGGTTGTAGTCAGGGAAAAATAGTGTCATCACACCATGTGATACGTTGCCGGTTAGCGCAATATGAGGATCGCTATTAAAAGCAACGTCCACATCTTCAAGAATTTGAACCGCATTAGGCCAACCTGTCACACTGTTAGTATGCAGGGCCGAGGATGTTACTTTTCGCGCATGTGCGGTGAAGCGAAACGGTGCTGAGAAGTGGGTAAACTTGATGTCAGCATCGTAAAGGTGGATATAGTTTAGTTTGATATTTTGATCAGCTAACGCTTTAGTCGCAGCTTTTGGCAGTTTTACTGAAGATTTCACTGCAAACACATGATAAGAAACATCACCCGTGTCTTTATTTAAGTTACGGTGTAATGAAAGATCTTCTAGTTCAATCGTGGTATTTTCAATACTGACAGAAATATTCTTTGCTGTGATGCCATTATTGAATTTCAAACCAGAGACATGGTTTAAACGGATATCTTTGGTATACAACCAGCTTGAGAGGATAACTGGCGGAGTAACAACAAATATTAAAATGGACCAGAACAGGAAACGTCGAAAACGCTTGTTTTGTGGTACTACTGCAAGCTGTTCATCAGTGTTTGATGACTTTGGTTCTATATCAACACTTTGTTGTTCTTTTTTATCCGACATAGAACTTAATCTTTCCCCAAAAAACAATAAAATTTATCACTAATATTAACATGACAATAATAAATATATTAATTACTTATAATAAAGGTGATGATTTTTTGCTTTGTCATATTTAGGTTATTTATGAATAATCCTCACAAATAACCCTGTATTGTGACAATGCCACTTATTTCGCTCGGGTGCAGGAGATTACCGCAGACTACTCAGCTAAATAATGTAACCAGCCTTGATTGATCACCGCAAAATATTCGGGGCAACGTAACTTTTGTTGTTTCCTTTCTGATGCAGATAACTCATCAAAAATACGCTGATAACGATTAGGATTACTTCCATACACTAAACATAAAATATTGTAGTAGCGTTGTAAGTCTAAACTGTGTTCGCTGACAAAATCAGCATCATCAAAACTGTCAGTATCTAAATCTTCTAGTGCGAACAAATCTGCAGAGTTAATAGCAATGTCATCACCGCGCGGAATGTCGTTAAGTAGCAGAATGGTGGCAAAGTTATCAACTGAATCTTCTTCTTTTCCTAAAATGGGAATGGCTCTATCAGCAATATAGGCATGTCCAATTTCATGGAGCAAAGTATGAAGCAGCGAATCCTCTGTAGCTTGGTTCACTTCACGTTGAGTTTTGAATAATCCTTTATTTTTAAATAGTTGGCGACTTTCATTGACGAATTGATAGGGGATGTGAATTGAATTGGTTATAGGATCAAATAAAGGACCATCATCTGAACCAAAGACAATATTTAGGGCTGGTGAGAATACAAAACGCTTTTGGCTCAATTGCTTGATGGTTTCAAGTACTGGTGATTGCTCAATAAATTGCTCAGTCTGTCGCATGGCTGTATTTGATGGAAGAAAGCGAAAATTAACCGTGGGTGTGGGCTCTAACACCAAGCCGTATTGATCATCAATGGGTAAGTTTGTACCAATGTTTTTGGTTGTACCTGCCTGACTTATTGTTGAATAAAATAAAAAACTAATCATGAGTACGAGAATATAGATACCTAACTGAGGTTTATATTTCGTTGTGAGTAAACTGCTATACATCCTACTTCCCCACATATTTTATGTGCTATGTCTTTTTCGTGATAATTATAGTGTATAAGGCAAAATATCTAGATAAATATGCTATCTATCTACAAATAACTTTCTCAATATGAATATATATTCTCATTTCTGAAACAAAATGGGTTATCTATTTACACAGGGTTAATAGGGTTTTCTATAGTGTGTATGCAGCGCTAAAAGTAAGAACTTATTGTTACACAACGAATACTTACGGAAGGCTAGATCACAATGAATATGGAAAATATATCAATAAGAAACAAACTACTTATAGGGAATGGGCTTATTGTGCTGCTGTTAGGCATATTATGCGCAATTGTTTGGAATGCCATTGTAACGATGGATAAAACCGCGAAGATGGTTGAACACACTTATAAAGTTATCGATAACTCAAATATCTTAGTGTCTTCGATGGTTGATCAGGAAACAGGTTTACGCGGCTTTGCCATTGGTGGGCAAGAAGAATACCTTGAACCTTATATTTCAGGTAAGAAAGAGTTTGATAAACACTTAAATATAGTCACTGAATTAACCAGTGATAATCCAGCACAGCAAGAACGTTATGCTTTTGTCGCCAATGAAGCAAAAGCTTGGCAAGCATACGCAGATAAAATTATTCAGTTACGTAAAGATATCCAAAACGGCGAATATTCTGAGCAAGCTATTCATGAGTTGTTAGCATCAGGCATTGGTAAACAGCTGATGGATAAAATTCGTATTGAAGCTGAAGACCGTCGTTTTGGTTATCAAAGTAATGAGCTTTTGCAGGCAATGGTGAATATGGAAACTGGCTTGCGAGGCTACATCATTAATAAGACGGATGATTATTTAGAACCTTACTATCAAGGAAAAAAAGAAGTTAATCGTATTCTGAAAACTAACGATATTGATGATAAAAATATCAATGCATGGATCAACGATTACGCCGAAGTTGCGATTAAACAAATCAAGCATGGCCTTCAATACAAGGTCATGAATGATCTTTACCTTGAGTTAGAGAAGAAACAAGGTAAGGCGTACATGGATGATCTTCGTTATCGTGTTGCAGAGATCATTGATATTGAACAAGCATTGATGCAACAGCGAAAAGGCTCTGCAAATGAAGCAGCAAATCTCGCGATAATGGTTATCGTTGGTGGGGGTATTATTACTGCGATATTAGCTTTTGCTGTTGGAGTCTTTATTTCTCAAACGATTACTAAGCCTATTGGTAGTGCTGTTGACGCTGCAAAAGAGTTAGCACAAGGGAATTTAACCGTTCATATTCCACGTTATGGTAATAATGAAGTCGGTGTCTTGCTGACAGCGTTGCAAACTACTGCCGATAGCTTGAAAAGTATCATCGTGAAAATGAGTGATGCCAATGATCAGCTTGGCAGTGCCTCAGATAATTTGACTGCTATTACTACTCAAACCAGTCAAGGCGTCACAGAGCAGCAACAGAAAACGGATGAAGTGGCAGTAGCAATGAATCAGATGTCGATGTCTGTTCAAGAAGTTGCACAGAACGTGGGTACAGCTGCGCAATTTACCAATGAAGCACATACTGAAGCACAATCAGGCATTGTTATTGTGCAGAATACTGTAAAAAGTATCAGTCAGCTTGATGAAGAGATTAACTTAACGTCAGTGAGGCTTAATGAACTGGTACATGAAACAGAAAACATTGGTGGTATTTTAGATGTCATTCGAGCTATAGCCGAACAAACCAATTTATTAGCGCTCAATGCAGCGATAGAAGCGGCTCGTGCTGGTGATCAAGGTCGAGGTTTTGCCGTTGTAGCTGACGAAGTACGTGAACTGGCAAAACGTACTCAAGATTCAACTACAGAGATTCAGTCGCTAATTGAAAAAGTTCAGCATGGTACCAATGAACTTGTATTGAGTATGGATAAGAGTAATAGCATCGTAAAAGAAAGCGTGTCAAATGCGACCAAATCAGGTGATGCGTTTAGCGTGATCACTGAATCTATCGCTAAAATTAATGATATGAATATTCAAAATGCGAATGCTACCGAGGAGCAAAGTACGACAACAGAGGAAATTAACCGCAATATGGAATCGGTTAATATCATTTCTCAGCAAAGCGCTCAGAGTGTCGGAGAAACGGCGAAATCTACGCAGGTGTTATCTGAATTATCGCAACAAATGCACAGCATTATCAGACAGTTTAGAATTTAGCTTAGCTGGTGGAGCAAGGCTTTGTATTAGCTATAACAGTCATACGATGATAAAAAAAGCAGCCTCAGATTATTATCTAGGTTGCTTTTTTGTGAGCACTTTACATAGATAGGTTTCATTAATGATCATTACCTGCGTATACCCACATGGGTTCCGTTTTGCCTGCTCTTTCAAAACCTAATGCTTTATAAAACTCGACGGCTTTACCATCAGCAGTCAGCATCTGTTGGTGGAAACCACGGTACTTACTTTGCATGAGCTCCATCATCATTCTGCCGACTCCTAGACCTTGGTAATTAGGATCAACCAGCATATGCGGATAGTAGACGACTAAATGACCATCAGAAATAGCATTACCAATACCAATAAGTTTTCCGGCTTTACGTGCAGTGACTAAGGTTTCTGAGTTTAATAGTGCAGGGATCAATTTTTCAGGAATTTCCGCTGAAGACCATTCATTGGCTCGGTATAAACTGATCACTTCGTCTTGCTCAATCTCTTTACTGATTTCGACTATAACACTCATATTGTTTGTGACTTCCTGTCTTGAATGCATTTTAAAAAGGTAGCAATAATTTCAATCGGTGTTATTACTTCCTCAGAGATTAGCTATCTTTTTTATCAACAAGAGGGAGTAGCATTTCAACTATGCCATCTTCTAGTTGAACGTCGATACTAAAGCCTACTTTCTCTGCTAAGTGGATCATACCGTGATTAGAAGGCATGGTCATACCCGTCATAAACTGCAATCCTCGCAGTTTGCAGTAGTTCACTAGCTTGTTCATTAAGATGCTACCTAAGCCCAAGCCTTTCATATCGGAACGTACCAGAATAGCAAATTCTGCATCATGGTTTTCAGGATCAGAAAGGGCACGAGCAACACCTAATACAACGTCTTCTTTTTCATTAGTTTCAAGGTTGATATGGGCATCTTTGGCAACGGCAACAAATGCCATTTCACGGTCGTAATCAATTTGTGTGAATTTGGCTAAGGCTTCATGGTTTAGCTCACCAATATCGGAGAAGAAACGTTTATATAAATCTTCTACCGAGACTTTCGACATAAAGGTTTTATGAAGTGGCTCATCTTCCGGCAAGATAGGACGTAATAACAATGTTTGTCCGTCTTTCAAGGTGCAGGTTTCTTCGTATTCTTTAGGGTAAGGACGGATCGCAAGGCGTTTTTGTTTATCACCAGTAAATGGTTTGATCTCCATTGAGGCATCAAGCACTGTTAGCTCGCTACCACTAACGAGTAGCGGGTGAATATTTAACGCTTTGATCTCAGGACAATCAATGATCAATTGTGAGATCTTAACCAATAAGCCGCATAGCGCAGGAATATCTATTTTCTCTAATGTACTACGTTGTTTGATTTTTCCGGTTTTAAGGGCGTTGATCACCATATAGCGAGCCAGTGCCATATTCAGCGGTGGAATAGCGACCGCTGCGTCACGGTGAATATCCCAACGGGCATTATCTTCACCCATTAAGATCACTGGTCCAAAGATAGGATCGTTGTGAACATCAATCCGCAATTCTTGTGCTCCAGAACGATCAGCCATACGTTGTACTAACAAACCATCGATCCGTGCTGTTGGGTAGTGCATAGCAACACGATCAAAGATCGCTTGCACGGCATTTTCAACTTCGTTCGCAGTACGAAGGTGTAGTACAACCCCATGAATTTCAGACTTATGACGAATATCGGGCGATCGAAGTTTTACCGCAACTGGGTAGCCAATTTGCTCGGCAATATGTACGGCTTCTGCGGCATCAAGTGCAATCCATGTCGGCAAGGTAGTAAAGCCGTAAGATTCTAAGATTGGACGGGCTTCATGGGTTTCTAAGTGACGAATATTATTGGCAAGTAACTCAGCAATTTGTTCATGAGCTTGATGAGTATTGTGGTTGCTATAACCAATAGAAACGGGGGTTTCCATTAATTGTTTTTGGTTGCGACGGTACTCGACCATGTGCATGAAGGCTGAAATCGCACTCTCAGGCGTGCGATAAGCGGGATAACCTGCTTCAGTAAAGGTTTTACGGGCAATGTTCGCTTCGTTCTCGCCAGCCCAATTTGTCAGGATATTAAAGCGTTTGGTTCTTGGATGCTGATGTAAAGTTTCAATTAACGCATTGGCAGTTTCAATATCAGGGGCGATGGCTGACGGGCTATGCATGATCAGTAAAGCATCAAAATCATCACTATCTAATAGGATTTTGATGGCTTGCTGATAGCGGCTAATGTCGGCATCACCAATAATATCGATAGGGTTGGCATGAGACCAACAAGAGGGCAATACGGCAGATAGGCGATTAATGGTTTCTTGGCTTAATTTAGCTAACTTACCACCACGATCAGATAAGGCATCGACAGCCATGATCGCAGGGCCACCACCATTGGTTAATATTGCTAAACGTTCGCCACGTAATGGTACAGAGTGTGCCAAGGTCTCTACCGCAGCAAACAACTCATGGGTATTGTTTACCCGCAACATACCTGAACGTCTTATGGCGGCATCGTAGACAGCATCTAAGCCAATATCACCACCAGTATGTAAGTGTGCAGCAGAACTGCCTGCTTGGGTCCGCCCACTTTTTAATACCAGTATACGTCTATTACGGGCTGCAGCTCGGGCAGCAGACATAAAACGTCGGGCGTCTTTAACGGAATCGATATAGAGCAATATCGCATCGGTTTTGGAATCTTGACATAAGGTATCAAGTAATTCTGCAAAGTTAATATCGCAGGCATCACCTAATGATAAAAACGTTGAGAAACCAATACTCTTGTTTTTAGCCCAATCCAAGATCGTGGTACACACTGCCGCAGATTGGGAAATAAAAGCAATCTTACCTTTGTTTGCACTAATAGGAGAGAACGAAGCATTCAAGTTAAGCCAAGGCAGGATCAACCCCATGCTGTTAGGACCAATCAAGCGCATGCCGTATTCTTTGGCTTTTGCCAACATTTGCTCTTCTAGGCTTGGCTGGTGGTTTTGGCTAAAAGGGTTGGTATGCAGTTGAGGATTGTTCATGCCTGCTGCAAGAATGATGGCAGCTTTAACCCCTTTCTTGCCAAGCTGTTCAACAATATCAACATTTAGCTCTGCGCGAGTGCAAACCACTGCAAGATCTGGGACGCGAGGTAAACTGGCAATATCAGGATAGGCAAGAATACCGGCTACGGCATCATATTTAGGGGTAACGGGCATAATAGGGCCACGAAATTGCCCTGATAATAAGTTACGGATCACCACATTACCTGCACGTAATGGGTTATCTGATGCACCAATAACGGTAATTGATTTCGGTTTGAGTAAGCTTCTCATCCCATCCATGATTGATATCCTACTGTGTTGAATATTATCTTTTTATAGAGGATAAGCTTTTATCTTTAAAGAGGGGGAAAACAGTAGAAGAGCTGTGATCTGAACACGCTAAAAATTCACAAAGTAAAATATCCTTTCAATATTTTATAAAATGAAAAGCATGCGCTGTGAAAGTGATAGATACACTATACGTTTATATATTAATTGCTTGCTGTGACGGGTTTTATCATCTCAGCACAATAAAAATACCCTCATTCGCTGATTGCTTTAGCTACAAGCGAGATGAGGGTATTTGTGTTATCGCGTTATTTAACTTGATAGTTTACGTTGTCGGATTAATTGCCCCAGTGCCATTGTGAGCCTTTGGCAGTTGCTGATACAGGGGATGTTTGGCCATTGAAAGTCGCTTGCTGACCTAATGCATTGATAAGGTGCTTATTATTATCAAGGTGCCACTTTTGTTCTGGAGCATTTGTACATTTCACAATATTTGAGGCGGCAAAACATAATTGAGGCACATTGTGAGGATGTAAAAAACCTTCACTTGTTAGTGTCCATTTTTGATTATCACTGCCATCACATTTCGTAGTTAAAACTAACGCACCATCAAATGTATAATTATTATAAACATTCAAACATTGTCCCTGTGTCACTAATGGTCGCCATTGTACTTTGGGTTTAGTATTTTGAGTCGCTGCGTTAATTAATGTATAGACAATCGATGATAGTGGCTGAGCATTTTTAGATGATTCTACCGCTTTATCTTGCCAATCAGTTGGGACAGGATCAGCTATATTCCAATTACCTTTACCATCGATAGCTGATTGTAAAGTGTCACCTTTTTTAATCGTCCAAAGGAAATCAGGATGTTGGGTTTGTTTATACCACTCACCACCGATAATATCACCATGATCATTGAGTTCGAGATCATAGGTATAATTCACAACCGTTACTGCATCGTCAGCTTTTGTGTCTGGTGTTTTATGATTAGGCCAACTCTCATCTGTGTACTTGAACGACATATTCACGCCAACAATTGAAGTCGTATTTTTACTACGGTAGCTAGAGAATCTATCTCTAGTGTAATCTGAACGTGCAACTTTCACTTTATCAGGATCTGCTGATTTCTCACCTGTCTGAGGGTTAAAGTACTCAATTGAATAACCAATAGCGGGCTGATTCCAAACTTGGGCACTATAGTCAGCATCAAGTACAAAGCTTCGATGGCTTAGACCTAATTGGTTTAAAACAACGATATGCCAAACACCTGGGTTGACGTCGCGACAGTCAGAATCCTTCACTCTAGCATTGTTGTCTGTTGCAGGATCTGATTTGAAACATCGAGCACCAATTACCTTATACTGGCTATACATAAATGCTTCTGACCAAAGTTGATCAGCTAGTGCTTTGATGTCAGAAGGGTAGAAAGTGAGATCGTCACCACTTGGATCTTTAACTGTAACGGCATTTGTAGGGCGAGGAAGAACGGATGCTGCAGAAGCCCAACCATTACAGATACCCATCCAACTTTCAATATTCGCACCATTTAAGCCGCCATAATTGATGCCAACTTGCCATGCAGACTTAGTCAGTGATAATGATTTATCACCAACTAGTAGGTCATATTTTTCTGCTGGAGATAAGTCGTTGCGATCATCACCTTGATAGGTATTTATTGGCCTTACTTTGTATGTGTAATTGTAAAGGTCTTTAAAGGTAGTTTCACTAGTCGTTTTGTTATTATGATAACGCCAAGCAATACCACCGTATACTGTAGGCCAATAAGTATCAGACCAAGGTTGTTTTTTTAATTCAAAACTATTAGGTGCTACTTTTGTCAGCTCTGTAATGTTGACGATTGTTTTATTGCCTAAATCTGTGAAATCTTGGGGGCGGTAAACTTCTGCAATATTAGGATCATTGTTAACCGTGGTAGGAAACGCACTAAAATTTGATGGTTGTTTTAATGGCAGGCTCATTGGAGCTGTCAGATTGCGAATAGTTAATGCTTTATTTGATAAAACATGAGGTACATCAAATGATTCTGCTGTAGCACTAGCCGACATTAGTGGAAGTAATAATATTATTTTTTTCATTGTTGTCAGTTTATTTTATTAGTGAAGTTTAAGTCCCATATAGTTAAGCAGTTAATTTGAATGATAAATAGACTATTAGCTCTAATA
>NZ_SSMG01000208.1 GCF_009873615.1 Photobacterium lucens | reverse complement strand
CTAATTATGAAATGAATTAACTTTTCTTAATTATTGAATGTTATTGTTTGAGAACCTTTTGACCATCTTATTTACAATAAAAAAATACCCTTATTCGCTTGATTGTTTTAGCTATATGCGAGATGAGGGTATTTGTGTTATCGCGTTATTTAACTTGATAGTTTACGTTGTCAGATTAATTGCCCCAGTGCCATTGTGAACCTTTGGCAGTTGCTGATACAGGGGATGTTTGGCCATTGAAAGTCGCTTGCTGACCTAATGCATTGATAAGGTGTTTATTATTATCAAGGTGCCACTTTTGTTTTGGATCATTTGTGCATTTTACAATATTTGAGGTGGCAAAACATAATTGAGGCACATTGTGAGGATGTAAAAAGCCTTCACTTGTTAGTGTCCATTTTTGATTATCACTGTCATCACATTTTGTAGCTAAAACTAATGCACCATCAAATGTATAATTATTATAAACATTCAAACATTGTCCCTGCGTCACTAATGGTCGCCATTGTACTTTGGGTTTCACATCTTGAGCAGCATTAACTAAGGTATAGACTATCGATGATAGTGGCTGAGATTGTTTAGATGATTCTACCGCTTTATCTTGCCATTCTGTTGGGATTGGCTCTGATATATTCCATTTACCTTGAACTTTTACATCAGATTGAATCACCATACCTTTTTTGGTCACCCATAAAAAGTCAGGGTGGTTTTGTGAGTGCCACTCACCACCAATGATGTTACCTTGATCATCTAGCTCTAAATCATATATATAGTTAGCTACATCAGTTAAATCATCTGCTTTAGTATTTGGTGTATTGTGATTTGGAAAATTCTCATCCGTATATGTAAACTTCATATTAACACCAACGATAGAAGTGGTACTGTCATCTCGGAATTGAGAAAACTTATCTTTTTTATATTCTGAACGAGGGATCGCTACCTTTAATGGGTTGGCTGATTTTTCACCTGTCTGAGGATTAAAATATTCAATTGAATAACCAACAGCGGGTTGGTTCCAAATTTCACCTTCACCATCTATATCAAGTACAAAACTTTTATGAGAGATACCTATTTGGTTTAAAACAACAATATGCCAAGAGCCTGGGTTTACATCACGGCAACCACGGTCGGTTTCTCGGCCATTGATGCGTTCAGGATGTAGGGGATAACAACGTTGTCCAAGTTGTCGATATTGATTTTGTTTCAATGCATTGCCCCAAAGTTGATCTGCTAATGCTTTAATATCTGATGGATAAAAAGTAAGATCTTCACCATTTGCATCTTTAACGGTTACTGCATTCACAGGACGTGAAACTTGCATTGCAGCACCTGCCCAACCGTTGCAGATCCCTAACCATTCACTAAGGTCACCATCCCCTTGAAGGCCACCAAATATAATACCAACATCCCATGCTTGTTTAGTTAGTGTTAACGCTTTATCACCGACGAGCAAATCATATTTTTCTGCAGGAGATAAATTATTGCGATCATCACCTTGGAAAGTATTGGTAGGACGTTTCTTAAAAGTATAATCATAAAAGGCTTTAAAATTACTGCCATCAATATCAGATTTGGTGTATCGCCAAGCAATGCCACCATAACGCGTTGGCCAGTAGCTATCTGACCATGGCTGTTTTTTTAGCATAAAAGTGTTGGGGGCTTTTTTTGCTAAATCAACTAAATTTACGATTGTTTTGTTACCTAAATCTGTAAAATCTTGAGGGCGGTAAATAAGTGGTTCATTCGAATTATGGTTTTCCCATGTAGGGAAAGCACTAAAATTTGATGGTTGCTTTAATGATAGATTTGCCAGGTCTGTCTTATTGTGAACAGTTGTTGCTTTATTAGGCAAAAGATGTGGTTCATCAAATGATTCTGCTGTAACGCTAGCCGACATTAGTGGAAGTAATAATATAATTTTTTTCATTGTGGTCTGTTTATTTTATTAGTGAATTTGAAGTCCTATATAGTTAAGCAGTTAACATTAATAAATAATAGAGTATTAGCTCTAATAAATTGGTATTAAATTT
>NZ_SSMG01000207.1 GCF_009873615.1 Photobacterium lucens | reverse complement strand
TGGTATAACTGTTACTTAAATGTATTACTCTTGTTCTTCGTGAGCTGGGAAATTGATACTTAATGGCATATTATTTAATAACAAATACGAATTACACATGTAGTTTGCCATTATAAATGTCAGCGCTGAGGCTCAAATATCACTATGACTGAAGACTTCCGTCAACAAGCTCTCGATTACCACTCACTTCCTGTCCCAGGGAAAATTTCTGTTGAACTGACCAAGCCTGCTAATACGGTTAATGATCTTGCGCTCGCATATAGCCCAGGTGTGGCTGAGCCCGTAAGAGAAATCGCCCAAGATGCTGATAATGTCTATAAGTACACAGCGAAAGGCAATATGGTTGCGGTGATCACCAATGGTACTGCGATTTTAGGTTTAGGTAATTTAGGCCCGCTGGCTTCTAAACCTGTTATGGAAGGAAAATCGCTACTGTTTAAACGTTTTGCCGGTATTGATTCGATTGATATTGAAGTCAAGCATCGCACGATTGATGAGTTCGTTGATACGGTGGCTAATATTGCTGACACGTTTGGTGGTATTAACTTAGAAGATATTAAAGCGCCAGACTGTTTTGAGATCGAGCAACGCTTAATTGAGCGCTGCAATGTCCCTGTCTTTCATGATGATCAACATGGTACAGCCATTGTTACAGCGGCAGGTATGCTAAATGCATTAGAGCTTCAAGGAAAAACGATCGGTGAAGCTGTGATTGTGTGTTTAGGCGCAGGCGCAGCAGCGATTGCTTGTATGGAGCTACTTATTAAGTGCGGCGCGCAGCGTGAGAAAATCTACATGCTGGATCGCAAAGGGGTCATTCATACCCGTCGTGATGACATTAATGAATACAAACAGCTGTTTGCCAATAATACTGATAAGCGCACCTTAGAAGATGTGATTGCAGGCGCTGATATTTTCGTTGGCGTATCAGGACCGGATTTATTAGCTCCTGAAGCTCTGGCATTAATGGCTGAAAACCCGATTGTGTTTGCGTGTTCAAATCCCGATCCTGAAATTAAGCCTGCATTGGCACATCAAGTTCGCCAAGACTTAATTATGGGAACAGGGCGCTCTGATTATCCTAATCAGGTGAATAATGTTTTATGTTTTCCGTTTATTTTCCGTGGTGCATTAGATGTGCGTGCGAGCCAAATTAATGATGAAATGAAGTTGGCAGCGGTAAATGCAATTCGTGAATTAGCGAAAGAGCCAGTACCTCAATCGGTATTGGATGCATCCGGTGTATCGCACTTAGCATTTGGGCGAGAGTATATTATTCCAAAGCCAATGGATCCGCGTTTATTACCTCGGGTTGCAAAAGCGGTAGCACAAGCGGCGATTGACTCAGGTGTTGCACGTATTGAAATGCCAATGGGTTACATGGAAGTGTAGTTCAGGCAACTCGCTATTTTAATAAATAAAAACCAGCCATGCGGCTGGTTTTTTAGTATACATAGTCAGTAATGATATTATTCATTAATGTCTTCGTAGCTGATCCC
>NZ_SSMG01000206.1 GCF_009873615.1 Photobacterium lucens | reverse complement strand
ATAATAGACGATTCACAATATTTTGTATTTTTAATGATATCGATATCCAAACAATAAATGACTCAGTGATTTCAATGCTCGATATAAGCGCATTTTACATGCACTAATAGTAATACATAAAATATCACTGATTTCTAAAAGCGTAAGATCTTGATAGAACCTAAGATCAATGATCTCTTGCTCTTTAAATGGTAAATCACTGACTACTGAGCCAACATCTATTTCGTGTTCAACATTCATCGAATGAACATTTGTTGCTGGTTCTAAAGTATCAATTGAAATATTACCCCTCATATATTTCATATTAGTTCTTAAATATGAATAACATACATTATCAGCTATCTTATATATCCAGGTTTTAAATACACCATTGTGGTAATATTTAGGCAGCCCTTGATAAATTTTCAACAACACATCTTGCAGTACATCATCAATACTTTCTTTATCTTTTATTTTATATAAACATCGCGAATACAATGCTGACCAATAAGGCTTCATCAATAAAGAGAAAACCTCATTTCTTTTTAAATAGTTATGTTGAAATTGATATATTAGTTCATTTTCATCCATTAGTTCGTTATTTAATATCGTCATCTTCACAT
>NZ_SSMG01000022.1 GCF_009873615.1 Photobacterium lucens | reverse complement strand
CATCAATAGTTACAAATTTGTTAGCATTGTGTTCGATATGAAAATACCTATAACAAATACATTAACCCATAAGGTCAATCACATGTCGCTTCCCAATAACGTTGAAATTACCAATACAACAGATCAAAAACTTACCTTAAATAAACACGATAAAACCTGGATTATTAGCCTCTTTGGTACAGCCGTTGGCGCAGGGATCTTATTTCTTCCTATCAATATCGGTGCCAGTGGAATGTGGCCATTGATCGTCATGGCATTACTCGCAGGTCCCATGACTTTTTTAGCACACCGTGGTTTAGCGAGATTTATTTTGTCGTCAAACAATCCAAAAGCGGAGTTCACAGATGTTGTCGAAGAGCACTTTGGTCATCGCTTCGGTTTTCTGATCTCACTACTTTATTTCTTGTCTATTTTTCCAATATTAATGATCTACGGGGTGGGATTAACCAATACGGTTGAAAGTTATATGGTCAACCAACTGGGGATGGCTGCGCCACCACGTATTATGCTATCTGGTATATTAGTGACTGCGATGATTGGCGTCATGATGGCAAGTGAAAAAACCGTCTTACGTGCTTTTGAAGTGATTGTTTACCCATTAGTCTTTATTTTATTTGGCATCTCACTGTACTTGATCCCCAACTGGCACATGCCTGACTTTTCACAAGTACCAGACGCCAAAGAATTTACCCGAACATTATGGCTCGCTATCCCTACCACGATTTTTGCCTTCAGCCACACCGCTGCTATTTCTAGTTTTTCCGTTGCTCAGAAAAGACACTATGGCAAACAGACAGATAAACGCGTCGATTTCATCTTAAAGCATACTTCGATGATGCTGATCACCTTTGTACTGTTCTTTGTTTTCTCGTGTGCCCTCAGTTTAAGTCCAGAGCAATTAGCCGATGCCAAAGCGCAAAATATTTCTATCTTGTCTTATCTGGCAAACGTCACAGGCAGTGGACTGATCGCCTCTTTCGGC
This sequence comes from Photobacterium lucens, assembly GCF_009873615.1. Taxonomy (GTDB): domain Bacteria; phylum Pseudomonadota; class Gammaproteobacteria; order Enterobacterales; family Vibrionaceae; genus Photobacterium; species Photobacterium lucens. The sequence goes on along the minus strand of NZ_SSMG01000022.1, from coordinate 1,643 downwards.
CCGTTTATTGCTTGTATTGCCATTATTTCTTCTTTCTTCGGTCACTTCTTGGGAGGACGAGAAAGTTTAAACGGCATTATTGCCAAACATACCAAGCTCCAACCTAAGCTCGTCAATAAGCTGACTATTGCTATTCTCTTTTTCTCGGTTTGGTATGCTGCGGTGAAAAACCCAAGTGTCCTTGGGATCATGGAAACCTTCTCTGGCCCTGTGATTGCGCTGATTTTATTTATTCTGCCGATGTATGCTATTCGCAACGTTGATGCAATGAAGCGCCATCGCGGTAAGATAAGCAATATATTTGTGACTGTTATTGGCTTGATTGCGATATCAGCTATTGTATACAACTTGCTATAAATACAAAAAAACAGCCATGAAATTGGCTGTTTTCTTGAGCGGCTTTAATGGCTTAACCTATTACACATTTTAAATGCATTTGTTCTAATTCATTAATAAAGCTAATAAAACCTATTACATCAAATAATTACTATGGCAGTTTAGCTGCTGTTTTTAAAAAATTGAGACGGATAAGATAACAATCCACAGTCTAAAAATGCTGTAAAAAAACAACGCTTGCTATCAAGATAAACGATCAGTCTTTTAACTCCGCCCATAGCATACTGTCATTTTCTATATGATTCAGTGAAGCCTCATTTTCAATCACCTTCGCTCCGGTAAAAATATAACACATACATGCCGTAGTGATTAATGAAGCACATAAAAACAATAATATTTCAAAAAAGACTGTCATAACGATTTAACTTTACATCCGAGTAAACTTAGAGGTGTACGACATGCTAAATTGATATATTTATTTGTAAAGTCAAAAAATTGACGGTCATCTATAAAATTTATTTTGTTATTATTAATTGCTCATCGTTTTATTATAAGGTACTGATCTAAATGTTTTTTTTGGTTAAAATTTATCAGTAACGAATTATTATAGCCAAAAAATATGAATAAATTGAACTAATGACTTAATTTATATTTAGACAGCCATTACTCGTTTATTTATAAAGTAAATTCATATTAACCACATAATTATAAAAAACATTATTCATAAAAAAAGCCACCACAGAAAAGCTGTAGTGGCTTCATAAGTAAATATTTATGCGAATTTTAGCTTTCTAAATAACACGGCTATTGAGCAATACACACGCGACTAGAACAATCTAGTAAGTCAGCCCAAAATAGAACATCTTTTACAATATCCAGTGCCATCATTACTTTAACCAGAGAAGATTTAATGCCTCCTCTTTATCTGTAATTATGTCAGACGGATGTGAATACGATAAAAACTAACGCCCATCAGTGATCATATTCAACGCAACAAGACAAACAGTCAGTCTTTTAACTCAGTCCATAACGCGCTATCGCTCTCGATATGATCTGGCGAAGCCTCGCTTTCAATCACTTTTGCTCCCGTAAAGATATAACACACACAAGTCGTCGTGATTATTGACGCAAATAAAAATAATAAAATTACCAAAAGGAGTGTCATAACGATTCAACTTTACATCCAAGTAAACTCAAAAGTGTACTATATGCTAAATTAGTATATTTATTTGTAAAGTTAAATATTTGGCGCTTATTTATAAAATGGTTTTCCTGCTTATTAACCTACCCAAAGACATCAACAAGGC
>NZ_SSMG01000205.1 GCF_009873615.1 Photobacterium lucens | reverse complement strand
ATTAAACTTTGCTTAATACGCTAAATATTCTACGATTTATATCGACCATTAAACATCTTGATCTATGGCAACTAATAATGAAAACTAATTTTCCAATACACCCTATAATATATTTCTTATTTCCGTGTAGCCTATCAAGAATTAATAAAAAAATAGGCATCAAAACCGAATGAATATTAAGCACTAATTGTGCTTTGGTTTATTTATTACTCGGACTGTCTCGGAATTAAATTATGACCCTATCACGTCGAAACTTTTTAAAAGGTTCGGTAGCAACAGCGATTGCTGCTAACGGACTTACCCTTTTCCCAGCAGGTAAAGTATTTGCAGACGACACGCAAGTTATTCCATCTGCCTCCCACTATGGTCCGTTCAAAGCTGTTGTTAAAAACGGTAAATTAATTGGTGTTCAACCACTTAACGATGTTGACCCATTCCCAACAGAAATGCTGACGAAAGGTGTTTTAAGCCGTACGTACTCTGACACACGTATTAAGTACCCGATGGTGCGTAAGTCACTACTGGAAGATCCACTGGGTAACCACAACCCCCACCTACGTGGTAAAGAACCGTTTGTTCGCGTTGATTGGGACACTGCAATTGCCCTCACCGCTTTCTGTATTGCTCGTACAATCGAAAATCACGGTAACGAAGCAATATTCAGTTCTTCTTACGGTGGTTGGTCTCACTCTGGTCTTAACCGTCCACAAACCCTACAAGGTCGTTTCTTCAACCTGATCGGTGGTCAAAGTATCTGTGCGGGTGACTACTCTGCAGGTGCTTCTGAAGTTATTCTTCCTCATATCATTGGTGATATGGAAGTGTACTCGCCACAAACTGCATGGAAAATTATTGAAGAGAACACTGAAGCTGTTCTGTTCATCGGTTGTGACCCTTGGAAAACTAACCGTATTGAATTCCGTGTTGCTGATCACTCTATGCAAAAACACTGGGAAGCGTTTAAAGAGAAAGGCATTAAGTTTATCTCTATTAACCCTCAGAAGACCCAAACTGACAAAGCCCTTGGCAGTGAGATGATCAATATTCGTCCTAATACGGATACTGCACTATTTACTGCAATGTCTTACCACCTATGTAAAACAGGTAAGAACGATCAGGCTTACTTAGATAAATACACGGTAGGTTTTGATAAGTACCTTGATTACCTAATGGGTAAAGACGACGGTATTGAGAAAACACCGGAATGGGCAGAAAAGATCACAGGTCTTCCAGCCGCTAAAATCGTTGAAATTGCTGAGCTTTGTGTAACTAAACGTACTCAAATCGCAGCAGGTTGGGCACTACAACGTGCTGACCACGGTGAAATGATCCACTGGTCTATCATCAACTTTGCCGCTATCGCTGGTAAGATTGGTAAGCCGGGTGAAGGTGCAGGCTTTAGCTGGCACTATGGTAACGGTGGTATGCCTTCTTCTGGTAAGCGTATGCCTATCGGTCTTTCTCAAGGTCGTAACCCAATCACTAAAACATGTCCGGTTGTAATGATTTCAGACATGTTGAAAAATCCGGGTAAAGCCTACACCCGTGATGGTGCAAACCTAACGTTACCTAAAGCGAAATTAATCTATAACGCAGGTAACAACCTTCTTTCGCACCAACAAGATACAAACGAGTTAATCCAAGCACTTAACGAGAATATTGACACAATTATCTGTCAAGACCCTTGGTGGTGTGCAACGGCGAAGTACTCAGATATCGTACTACCAACAACCACAACACTAGAGCGTGACGACATCACTTCTGGTGGTACTTACAGCAACAACAAGATTTATGCGATGCGTAAAGTAGTTGAGCCTGTAGGTGAAAGCCTAGACGATTACGAAATCTTCTCTCGTCTTGCATTCATGTTTAACGTGCATCAAGAGTTTACTGACGGTAAAACCATGTACCAACACATCAAAGCCTCTTACGAAGCTTCTGATGCAACGGATGATTTCAAAACATTCTGGCAAAACGGTATTACTCACCTATCAACACCTGCTGATGCTAACAGCTTTGTTCGTCATGGTGATTTCTACGCTGATCCTGAGAAAAATCCACTTCATACACCAAGTGGTAAGATCGAACTTTACAGTGAAACACTTGCGAAGTTTAAAGCGTTTGAGTGTCCACCAATGCCACAATGGATGCCTCCATTTGAATGGTTAGGTAATGCGAAGAAAGATCAGGTTCACGTACTAAGCCCGCACCCATGGATGCGTCTACACTCACAAATGGCTAATGCTGATGTGAACAGCTACGAATCTGTTGATGGTCGTCAAATCGTGCTTATCAACAAAGATGATGCAGCAGCACGTGGCGTGAAAGATGGCGATGTGGTTGAAGTGTACAACGACCGTGGTGCGCTACTTGCAGGTGCACGTATTACTGATGAAGCAATGCCGGGTGTTATTTACATTCACGAAGGTGCATGGCTACAGCTTGATGAGAAAGGCCGTTGTAACTCTGGCTCTATCAACATGCTAACCAGCAGTAAAACAAGTAGTGGTTTAGCACAGGCAACCAGTGCTAATACCTGTTTGGCTTACTTCAAGAAATGTACTGATGTATTAACACCAAACAAAGCTTACGAGCCACCACAAATTGTTAAGTCTAAATTCCAAGTGGATATTTGGTCACTACAGTTAGGTAAGCGCTTAAAAGCGGTTGCAGCAGAGCAAGGTCCACAGCAATCTCCTGGTGAGAAACTGTTCTACGGTAGCTGTACTCTATGTCACGCCGCACCACACCCAAGTGACTTCACTTACAAGCAGTGGAAAGGTATTACAACAAGTATGTTCCCACGCGCAGGTCTAAACGATAAAGACCGTCAGCTTGTACTTGATTTCTTAAAAGAGAATGCAAAAAAAGAGTGATTTAACCCACTCTCTTTAAACGCTGAAATATTATCGGTGACAAGATAATAAAAACAAAACGCAGCCAACTCGGCTGCGTTTTCTTTATCGATAACACACGACTAATGGCTAAGATTCGATAGCGTTATTGTTCTTTTTACGCTTGAACTTTTGCACCATCAAATACACGCTTGGCACAACAAATAATGGATCAACAATACCTAAAGCCATACCTGCAATAATAATGATCCCCAATGAGCCCATCGCATTTGCCCCAGGACCTGCTTCCCACAATAATGGCAAAGAGCCTAATATCATGGTCAGTGAGGTCATTAGTATTGGACGCAAACGGGTTTTCGTCGCTTTGAGTATCGCTTCTCGCGGTGCTAATCCTTCAGCATGCAGCTCATTCGCAAATTCAGTGATCAATATACCGTGCTTACAAATCAAACCAATGAGTGTGACCAAGCCTATTTGCGAATACACGTTTAAAGTAAAATCACTAAAGTACAATGCCCAAAGTGCTACAGATAAGGTGATAGGTAATGACAACATCACTACTAATGCATCAACCACACTTTCAAATTGCGCACTCAGTACCATGTAAATAAAAACAAGTGCAGCCACAAAGACAAACAGCATTTGTTGGTTTGCATCCAGATACTGTTTTGCTTCATCGACATAAGCATAACTTGCATTCGCTGGTAAAATATCAGGCAGCATTTGGTTTAGCGCTGCAATCCCTTCTCCCATACTTACGCCATCTTCTAATCGTATAGATAATGATGCAGACGTGGCTCTGTCGTATTGCTCAAGTGAACGTGGCCCAACTTCATTTTCAATATTTATCAGCGCCGACATCGGTACTAACTGCCCTTGTTTATTGGCAATCATCAGTTGTTTTAATGAGTCAGGGGTTAACGTAAATGCTGATTCTAGCTGTACATGTAGCGGATAATTTGCCCCTTGATAGCTCATATCATTACTGAAACTTTTACCACTCATTGCCAGCTTTAATATTTGTTGAATGTTACGTAGTGGCACATCATATTGTGAAGCTAGTACCCGATTAATGGTGATCTTAAATTGGTTCTGATCGAATTTAAGATTGCTTCGCGCATTAGAAAATAACGGTGACTGTTGAATTTTATAGGTAACTTCAGTGAGCTCTTTCGCCAGCACTTGCTCATCAACACTACTGCTAACATTAATATCGATACCACCACTGTTACCACGACGACCGCCGCCAGTTTCAATGGCAGGGATCACACCTGTGTATGCTCGATTACCGCCCTCTTTGAGCCTAGCATTGATCATTTCACTGATTTTCTGAGCTGATAAATCACGTTCTTGCCACGGCTTTAACGTCACAAAGCCACGGATAAAATCACTACTGGTAAGGATAGCGACATGGGCAATGTCAGGAATATGCTTTAATTGCGTATTCATGTTATCGATCATCTTTTGCTGACTAGCTTCATCGCTACTTCCCTCCAATGGCTGGAATAAAAAGATTTGCCCTGAATCCTCAGCAGGTAGCATTTGCGACGGTGTTTGGGTAAAAGGCCAATAACTACTCGCAAAAATAACAACCATGACTAATAACGTTGTTTTACGCCAATCAATGGTGGCAGTAAGCACATTATGATAAGCATGAGAAAGCCGATCTAACTGTTTATTCACCCAATTTTCAAAACGTCCAGCAGGTTTATGATTCATCATTGTGCTGCACATCATGGGCGATAATGTCAGTGCAACAACACCAGAAATAATCACAGTACCCGCTAATGTAAAGGCAAACTGCTGGAACAATTGTCCTGTAATACCGTCAACTAACCCCACCGGAATATATACCGCAGCCAGAGTTAAGGTTGTGGCAATAATGGCAAAACCAATTTGACGACAAGCCACTGCGGTAGCTTTAAACACCGAATCATGATGACGTAACTGGCGGTGAACGTTTTCTACCACAACGATGGCATCATCTACCACCAGCCCCACGGCTAATAGCATTGCGAGCAAGGTCAGGGAGTTAATGCTAAAACCTGCCAACTTCAGAATGATAAATGAGCACGATAAACAAACAGGAATGGTAACAATTGGAATTAACGCAATTCGCAAATTACCAAGGAACAACCAAATAACACCTGCAACCAGTATTACCGCTAGACCAATCGCAACATACACATCTTCTAATGCGGTAATAATAAAGGTCGATTTATCCAGTAATACCTTCGCTTGCATACCACTTGGTAACGTCATCGAGTCCAATAAATCATGTACCTGCTCAGACAGTACCAGTGGATTTGCCGTCGCTGTGTATTGTGGATTTAACACGAACAACATGGCATTTTTCTTCGAGAAATCCACCAGCGGCTTTACTTCACGTTGACTACTTGGTGTGCCAATCTTTATATCAGCCACTTGCTCTAATCGGATGGGTTGCTGCTGATAAGTAGCAATAATGATGTTTTTAATATCATCAAGGCTTGCGATCGCCCCTGTCACAATAAGCTGATACTGACTTTCGGTTCCAGACGTTTTACCACTGATAGTTGTAATGCTATCAACATCAGTAATTTTATTAATCACGCTATTAAGCGTTAAGCCATAAAAATAGACTTTGCCAGGATTTAAGGTGATCAGTACTGATTGCCCTGCACTCGGTGCCACACTTACGGAACCTGCTGCGGGTAGCTGCTCTAACTGGGGTAATAAGGTATCTGTACCATATTGATGAAACTCATATTCTGCTTGATGAGGACCGGGAGTTAGACCAATCAACATTGCAGGCATACCCTGATCGTCAGATTTGGTCACTTTCGGCGAAATATCATCAGGCAATTTATTTTCAATATTGCCAATATCATTATGGATTTCACTAACTAGCGTATCGATTTCACTGTCATCAATACTCGATGCCACATCAATGATGATATTGCCTCGCCCTTGCCGTGCAGTCGCTGACATATGGCTTATCCCTTCTGTACCTGCAATAGCGTTTTGAATAGGGATTAGCACTTCTGTCATCATGTTTTGTGCCGCTAGCGCACTATCATGCACAGTGACTTGAATTTTTGATTGGCTAATTTGTGGGGTATAACGCCAAGGTAATTTTTGACAAAAGATCAAACCAATAAAGACGGGGATCAACCACAGCACGGTACATAGTACTGGACGGCGTAAACACAGCTCAGTTAACTTCATTATTTACCTGCCGTCTCTGACTGTGATGATTGCGTTACTTGCTCTTGTTTATGAGCAGAGATCACTTCAACTTTTTGATCGGTACGTAGATAGTTTTGACCATTAACCACTAATTGATCGCCAACCGCCAATCCCGACACGATCTGCACATAGCCATCATAGTATTGCCCAACTTTCACATCACGTAGACGTGCTTTGTTATTCACAACAATAAACACCTGCGCACCTTGGATATTAGTCATTAACGCAGCAGTAGGAATTGTAACTTGTTGTAATAAGTCTCGTGTTTGTTGAACCACTTTAACGTTTTGTCCCGGTGAGAACTGTTTTGCATCAGATAACTGTGCTTTTAAACTCACCAACCCTAATGCGATATTAGGTGAAACATAACTCACCGTACCTTGTGCATGCTCTGTCGGTGTTAGCTCCGAATAAACTGTCACTTGTTGCCCCAGCTTATAAGCTGACTTTTGTGCTGCTGGCAGTTGATATTCAATGGTTAATTGATCTGGTGTGTACAAGGTGGCAAGGGTATTTCCCACCGTAATAACATCGCCAACATGATAATCAGTTTGGCTGATCACCCCATCGAAAGGCGCTTTAATAGCAAGCTCAGCAAGCAGCGATTTATCTTGCTCTAATTGCGCTAATGCCTGCTTATAATCACTCTCGCTATCATCATAAGTACTACGAGCGACAACACCTCTATTCACCAACTCTTTTTGACGTAACCATGTTTGTTTAGAGGCGTTTAGTAAGGCTTGATCTCGAGCAACTTTGGCTTTTGCGGCACTAGGATCAAATTGCACTAGCACCTGCCCCTTTTTAACTGTTTGTCCGGCTTTAAAATGAATAGCTGTAATTTGGCTAGTTTGCAGACTCTTTAACACAACGGAATTATGACTTTTCACCACACCATAACCTGTGATTTGTTCGGTGAGTGTACGTGCTGTCACAGGCTGCGTTTCTACTTGAGTAATTTTAGAACCATGTTTCTTAGGGTGGGACGCTAATTGGCTATCCTTGTCACAGCCAACAAGCACTAACGCCATAGCAGCGAAAACCATCGCTGTAATGCATTTTTGTTTCATCATGATCAACTTATCTGAAAATTAAACAATATAAGCAAGTCGCTGATATTAATTTCCAGCACCTCCTAACATACCTTTAAGGAATTATATATTAATAAGACAGTTAAGTGGTTTAAGTCAGAGTTGTGTCGCTTTACGTTTTTTTACATTCATATTTTTCATTATGTTAAGCGTTTTATACGCTCTACAAATCATTTAAAAATATTCTCACCGCCACAAAAGCAAACGTTTGCGTTTGTTGGTTTTTTATGTAAAATCCTGCGCAATTTTAAACAACCCTCTGCAATAAACTTTATAAGCAGCTGAAATAACGCTGATTTTTACAATTAGAAACATTTTCATCCACTCATACGATTTTCAACGCTGGTTTTATTGGCGTGCTTACTGGTAGATAAAAACCATGATTAATATTGATGAAAAAATCTCGTTACCGCGTGCGCTATCGCTAGGTGTTCAACACGTTTTAGCCATGGATCTGTATATTGTTCCCATTATTCTGGCTGGCTTACTTTCCTTAACCGTGGCAGATACCTCATCTCTGATCCAAATGACCTTTGTCGTCGCAGGTTTAGCGACTATTTTACAATCAACGCATCTATTGAAAATGCCAGTAATGCAAGGGCCTTCTTACATTCCTATTGGTGCGATTGCGGCTATTGGCAAAACATTGGGTATGGGTGCGGTATACGGGGCATTAATTCCTATAGCGTTGTTTATTGCTCTACTCGGCAAGCCGTTTAACCTATTTAGCGCCATTGTAAGAAAGCTGATCCCACCCATTGTCGGTGGCACGGTGATCATTGTGGTCGGTATTTCACTATTACCGATTGCCTTTAATGGTATTTATAACAGTGAACAACCTAGTGCCAATATCGTCATTGCACTAGCGAGCATGACATCGTTATCAGCGTTTATCTTGCTTGGTTGTTTATTTAAAACCTTACATTGGCTACGTTTAGTGTCGGTATTAGGCGCTATTGTCATTGGTACTATCACCGCTTCCATGTATGGCATGGCAGACTTCTCATCAGTAAAAGAAGCAGCATGGTTCCAGTTACCAAGCCTGTTACCTTTTGGTGAATTAGTGTTTGATCCTATTGCTATCCTAACCATGCTATTTATCTCAGTTATTGTGCTGGTTGAAACGACTGGAACATGGTGTGCTGTCAGCGCTGTAACGAATGTGAAATTATCCGATGATCGCCTAAACCGAGGTGCTACCGGTGAAGCCGTGGGTAATTTATTTTGTGCCGCCATTGGTGGTAGCCCAGTAACCGGTTATTCAACCAATGCTGGCATTATTGCCGTTACTGGCGTGGCTTCTCGTCGTGCCATTATTGCCGGTGGCTTTATCCTATTGCTATTAGGTTTAATGCCGAAACTCACCAGTATTATTGCCTCTATTCCGCATCCTGTGATCTCAGGTATTTTTGCCGTGATCTGCGTAGTTATTGCGATGAATGGCTTCCGTGTTATTCAAAACATTCAATTGAATGAACGTAATATGTTAGTGATTGGTTTGCCTATTATGCTGTCGCTCGGTGCCGTGCTGATGCCACGTGAATTGGTCTATGCCCTACCGCAACTGTTGGGCTACCTCGTTAACTCAGGTATTGCAATTGGTGCTATTGCTGCTGTTGTACTTAATTTTCTGCTGCCAGTAAGCCAAGAAGAAACGGTAACAACGGAGAATGAACATGCTTGATCTAGATAATATTCAGTTTGCGATTCAAGGTGATAGCTACCATTGTCCTATCAAGGGTGAGATTGAATTTAATCCTAATGGCTTGATCTTAGTCGATCATGCTGGTGACATTATTGCCACTTACCGCCAAGACGATCTGCAATACACCCAAGTATTAGCACAGCTACAACATGCCAATAAATTACAGGTGTTAAACAAAGGGCAATACTTGCTACCGGGTTTAGTTGATTTGCATTGTCATGCGTCGCAGTGGCCACAAGCAGGTAAAGGCTTAGACTTACCACTGTATGATTGGCTACAAAACTATACGTTTCCACTAGAAAACCGTTATCAAGACAATCAATTTGCGACTGCAGTTTACCAAGATGTGAGCCAACGCTTACTTGCTAACGGTACAACCAGTGCGGTGTATTTTGCTTCGATTTATCGCCAGTCTACAGAGCTATTGGCTAAAGCCTGTTTATCCATCGGTCAACGTGCGTTCGTCGGCAAAATCAATATGGATAACCCAACACAATGTCCTGATTATTACCGTGAAGCCAGTGTGGCTGATGCGATTGATGATACCGAGTTATTCATTCATAACGTTCAGTCCCTACATGGTAATCAGACTGGGTTAGTGAAACCTGTGATCACCCCACGCTTTGTGCCAAGCTGTAGCCATGAATTGCTAAAAGCCTTAGGCGGTTTAGTCCAACAGCACGATTTGCACATGCAAACCCATTGTTCAGAAAGTGATTGGGCACGAGATTACAGTCAGCAACACTACAATATGACGGATATTGAGTTATATGCCGATACAGGGCTATTAACCAATAAAGCGATTTTGGCGCATTCAATCTTTTTAACCCAATCAGACATTGCCACTATCAAGCAAGTGGATGCAGGTATTGCCCACTGCCCGTTATCTAATATGTTCTTTGCTAATGCAGCCATGCCTGCTCGTGAACTATTAAATCAAGACATTCATATTGGTTTAGGCAGTGATATTGCTGGTGCGCCAACCCCTTCAATTTTCCGCTCGGCTTTTGATGCGGTATCTCATTCTCGAGTGCGTGAAGAAGGTGTCAGCATTTACTTATCTGCCGAGCAACGAGGTATCGCTAATAGCCGTATCAGTTTCAATGAAGCGTTTTGGATGGCAACTAACGGTGGTGGGAAGGTGTTGAAAGAGAAGATTGGTATATTTGCGCCAAGTTATCACTTTGATGCCATTGTGGTAGAAGCCAAAGCGCAAGTCGGCAATCTGCGTATCTGGCCTGAGTTTGATTCACCACAAGATGTGATTGAGAAGATCATCGCTTTAGCACAACCAGAAAACGTGTCTAAAGTTTGGGTACAAGGTAAACAGGTAATTTAATCTCCTATTTATACCCAAGTAACTCTTTGGGGTTAAGACTGAGAAAAATAAAAGGGTGATGGTACATTTAACTAGCTATAGTCAGTATCCATCACCCTTTTGCTATTTTGTTGTTTGGCTTATATCACACTCAAACCAGCATCTGCTCCATGGCTTGATGCGGAATATTAGCTTCCATAAACTCATCACCGTATGGCATGAAACCTAGCTTACGGTAAAAATCGACAGCATGGGTTTGTGCGCCTAAGTCCACTCGTGGGTAGCCTTGCTGCTGGGCATATTCGACCAACGCTTGAACGACTTTCGCCCCTAAGCCTTGTCCACGTGCCGCTTTCATAATTGCAATACGACCAATATGACCGTCCGCTAAAATACGACCTGTACCTAATGGTTGCTCGCCATCCATCACCAGTACATGTACCGCTTCTGAGTCTAAATCATCAAATTCAATCTCAGGATCGATGTGCTGCTCTTGAATAAAAACCTGATCACGTACTGTGCGGATCAACCCTCGATGGGCGTCATCAAAAGCGACAATCTGAATCTCTACCATGATACTTTTCCGTTTTACTTCCTAGCCTAAGTTAACTGATGAACTTACAAGCCTTTCTTATATTGATGATGGATCGTGCCAACAATGGTTTGCTCTAGCGTTTCACGAGCACTCATATCACCGTGAATGTAGGCATTAAACAGCGATACTAGCGTTGCTTTATCAGCACTGATTTGTGTGTCCGTTTTAATATCACGAAGATCAATCATAAAGCGAGTAAACTTGTCAGGGAAATCTGTAACCGCTTGTAAGTTCATGTAGTTCTGCTGACTGTATAAGGCGTTATGCGCACCTCTTTGTTTATCTAATACAAACGAGGCATCTTTTAAACTCAAGATAGACGCAGACTTATCACACTTACGTAAGCACTTATTATCAAAACGCTTTTTCTTACAACCCACAGTTTGATGGAATAAACACTGACGGCTCATTAGCATCATTAATGGATGATAGATGCTGTAGTGCAACTCAAAGTTTTCAGGGCACACCAACGGGTTAATTTGCTTACGATTGATCTCGTTAGAAACAAATGCCCCCTTAGCGTTAAATTCATCCGCAATACACTGCAAACTAAAGGAGTTCGTCAGGTTCAGATAAGGACCTGCAATCCAATCAATCCCCTGCTGGTAAGCCACATACGCAATGCCGTTATTGTTAGTAACAAGTCGAGTCGGTTTAACACGCTCAATAAACGCCACTGCCGCTTGGTAGTTTTCACCAATTAAGATCGCAGGGAACCAAGGGATGAGGTGCGGATTTTCTTCAAACAGTGCGACGGTTTTCTCCAACTCCATTGATAAACCTTCAGCAATGGCGTAGTAAAGTACCGCATCATTAGCTTGATTTAATGCCACATCACTTGGTTCTGAAATCAAAATCGCAAGTTCAGGCTCAATACCTGTAGGTTTACGATGATTAACACTGTTACGTGGTTTTGGTGTATCAATCGGCGCAACAATTGCGACTTCACCATTTAATACATAACCAATGTGATCTTTAAGCTGCGCTAACTCAGCAAACGGAATCGATGTACCTTCGGCTAAATCGGCTGTATTAAATTCAGTGATTTGGTATTCACCTTCATTTGCCAAACTTTGGAAACGCTTTTCCAGCATGTCATGGGTTAAGGTGTGCTTATGGCTACCAATCAGTGCCGATTCAGATTGCAGCGTGATATTTTTCTCAGGCGCGGTTACCACAATCGTTAATGGTTGTCCTTCTTGACCACTAAAGACAATACTGAGTGGTAGCGAGCTAACATCCATATCTTTAGTGACAGCTTCAACGTTTTGGATAATCGCCGTTTTATCGTCATACAGCTTTTGCTTAACGCCTTTCACATCATCAATGGTGGTCGCTTGATACATTTGTGAGAAGTGCTTCACCGAGTTATCTCGTGGGTTATCAATAAACATACTCTTATTGATATCGCCTTGTAGGTACGAGTTAGAAAAGTCACGGTTAAAAACGGTAAACAGTGATGTGGTATCGGTTAATAGCGGCTTTTGCTCGCAGTAACGATCAATCTGCTGACGCCATTGATCCACCACGGTATAAACGTAGTGTGATTTCTTAATACGTCCTTCCACTTTTAGTGAATACACGCCAGCATCAGCAAGCTCCGCCATATCACCGAACGCTGAGTTATCTTTCATGTTCAGTGGAAAATCTTTACCCGCAGCGGTGGTTTGGTATTGATCGCGACAAGGCTGACTACAACGACCACGGTTACCTGAGTTACCATTTTTCACAGAGCTGATGTAACACAGACCAGAGAAACCAATGCAGTAAGAGCCGTGAACAAAGACTTCCATTAACACATCATGCTGATGACCAAACTGCGCCAGATGTTTAATTTCACCAATATTTAATTCACGGGATAAGTTAACACGGCTTGCTTGTAGCTGTTTTAAAAACAGAATTTGACCATCGTTATGGGTATTGATCTGAGTAGATGCATGCACATCCAAGGTAGGGAAATGCTTTTTAATGATGTGGAACAAGCCTAAATCTTGCAAAATCACACCATCAACCTTGGTATTGACTAGCTTGTTTAATAAACGGATCACCGCAGGAATTTCGCTATCTAATACCACGATGTTTAAGGTCAGGAAGATCTTACAATTGTTCTGATGAGCCAAACGAATGATGCCGCTGAGAACATCAAAGGTTAAGTTAGTTGCTCGGTTTCGTGCGTTGAAACTGTCCAAACCACAGTAGATCGCATCCGCACCCGCAGCAATAGCTGCTTTAATGGATTCAATATCACCACCGGGTGCCAATAACTCAAAATTCTCTTTCATCGCAACATTGCTCATCAACAACTGCACCTTTATAACCGCATTTTTTGTATGGACGGCTATTTTACGCGTAAGCTTTTAACAATGTCCAATAGTGAGATTTAAATCACATTAATTTGTCATGATGTTTATTAACACTCATAACAGCAATGTCTGATTACAGATATTCCAACTGATAACTGATCTCGATATGATGAAGGAAATTGGCAAGTAAGCAGTTATCTACTCGCTTGTTCTCACTGTCTGTAGGATAAAAACAATGACAAATGCAAACCAAGTTGAATTAACAGAAGCACAAAAAGAAGCGATTGAAGATATGGTGATCAACCGTGTTAACGCGATGAACAACGACAAAGTGCTTTGCGATGCCATTGATGCCAAAGTTCATGAAATGGAAGAGCACCTAAAAGAATATTTCCACCAGCGTTTCCACTTTCACAGCAACAAAGCGTAATACGCTGATCTGTAACTGTACCAATATTAAAAAGATCGCTTCTGTTATTAGTAGTGATCTTTTTCTTTATCAGCGTCGATACCCAAATTAATTAGGTATCGCAATGACAAAAAGCTAACTGGTACTAAAGCTCGATTGATTAAATAGCTCAGTAATAAGCTGAGTGCTTGTTGCAGTATCTGCTAAGCCTAAATCGGCTGCTTGAATATTATCTAAGGTGATATTTTGGGTATTACTGTTACTGGCGGTTACCGTTAACTCGACTTTGCCACTGGATGCATCAGCATTAATACCTGCTAGTAAATCATCTAAATTCAGCCCATCCCCTGCGCTATCATCTAATACTTCAGTGAGATCGATCTTATCTTCACCCAAAGTAAAGTCGGTGATCACATCCGTTGAGCCATCAATATCACCCAGTTGCCACACAAACAGATCATCACCTGCGTTACCCGTTAAAATGTCGTTACCACCACGTGCATAGAAAATATCATCATCATCACTGCCGATTAAGGTGCGATCTTGATCATCATCGACAATCAATTCACCACTACCACTACCACTAGGTGATGTACTGGCATCTATCGTAGTAACAGTATCGGGTTCAACATTAATGTTTAAGGTGATAGATGTTGCAGATAATAAGCTATCACTACCGACGGTAGATTCGGCTTCCACAGTTAACGTATTGGTGCCAGCAGCAAGTCCTGTGAGATATAAATCCTCTAAGCTGCTAACAGGTACACGATACGTACCTGCTGAAATTTGTGTGCCGACAATGGTGCCATTGCCATCGACCAAATCCCCATCATTTAAACCACTGATAACAACAGACAGCTCATTAGGTGCAGGATTGACCACCGATGCCATTAACCCTATTAACGGTAATAAAGAGCCAGCCACAGTGTGGATATTGGCAGTTTGTGGACGTTCTAACTCAATAATCGGTACATCGGGCAGTGGGGCGACCGTGATCTTGGTTTGAGTACTATCAGTTTTCGCGCCACCCGATCCTGTATTGCCATTATCATTGGTGAGCATGGTTAAAGTGTCGTCACCAAAGAAATTAACATCATTGAGATAATGCACACCTGTGGCTAATGCATCATTCAGGTTAGTTAGCGTGCCCGTTAAGGTAACTGAAGCGGAATTATTATCGGTGACTGTAATTGCAGTGGTGCTTAAAACATTTAATACACCATGTTCAACCGATAAGGTTACCGTCATATTGCCACTTTCAGCATCAACATCTTTCACGCTGATCCCTGAAATAATCACACCTACATCTTCATCAGTATTAATACCGGCAGGTAATGTATTCACAGGGGCATCATTTACCGCAGTAACATCAAAGGTTAAGGTTTTAACCACCGCTAAACTGTTATCTGCCAACACGCCATTATCGACAGAGCGCATATCAAAATTCATGGTGTAATTGCCGTTAGCATCACCGGGATGATAAACCAGTGTATCTAACGTTGTGCCGCCAGAAATAATAATCCATGAGCCATCGGGTTGCTTTTCAGCACTGCCGCCAGCAGGGGCATCAAATGAGCTTGAATCTGGCACATCAGTAATAACAACATGCAATTTTTCAGGGGCATTTTCAGATGCATTAGATTGGGAAGGCACGATGCTATCTGCGTTATCTCGCACCGCTAAATCTAGTGTAATAGTAATAGGCTGATCTTCAGATCCGGTATAGGACGTGGTTACATCGGAATCAATTTTATCGCCGACCGGTAACACCTCAAGATTCACTGTTGCTTCATTTTGCGCAATATCAGTGAGCAAATCTTCTTTGGTAAACACCAACACGCCAAGGGCTAAAGTACCGCTATAGTTTTCCGCTGGCACCACATTCACTCCGGCTAAACTGCCAGATTGCATTCCTACAGGCAGCGACACACTCCACTCACCACCGCCTAAATTACTCACAGGCCCTGTTAATACGAAACCATCAGGCACGTTGGTGATTTTGGCAGAAATGATTTGCTCAGAGCCATCACTGTCACCGACATCAAAACTGATACTACCAAGGCTAATACCACCAGCCTGATCTTCATCGCCCTTAATAGTGGTATCAACCCCAGTAAATTTGACCGGATCATCAATGGGGATCACATCAAAATCAACCGTGGCAGTAAACGTGCCTGTCGCTTGCGCGGTTGCTGGGGTGGTAAAGCTATACGTCACATCATCTTCAACAGTAGCAACCGCAGACATGGAAACATTACCGCTAAAATCTTTCACTGGTTGAAATGGAATATTATCGAGATTTACCTTATCTACCGTGATGGTTTGTACCAAGCTACCATCACTTTGGACAAATGCCCCTTGGCTGGCATCAACCGTCAGTTCAGCCTGCTTTAAACTCTCCAGCCCTTCATTCAGCGTCGTGCTAATGTCTTTTAAGGTAGCTGAAATGCCTAAAACGACTCGACCATCTTCATAAGCTTGCCCATTGATGATCACTTCCGCCTTACCCGTATCAGGTACAGGTTGCTCATCAGCATCAAGCTTTTCTGTACGTAATACTTCAATAGAAAGGGTTGGCGTACCATTTGGTGGTACATCTACTACAGGCTCAATACGTACGGTAACAGGCTTAATTAAGTTTTTAGTATTACCGCTGGTGGTATCGGTGTTAACAATATGCAGATCAAACTGAAAATCACCGGCAAAATCTGTCGCTGGATTTAATGCGATACCACTTAAATCAACGTTACCTGCACCATCGACAGGCACAATCATGACGTATTCGCCATCAATAAAGTCAAAGTCAGTCCCTGATATTGTCACTCCACTTGGCAGATCAGACGCTTTAATAACGATGGTAACAGAGTCATGATTTTGCTCGCCATTAACCGAGCCAATGATAATGTCACCTTCAATCTGATCGCCGAGATTAATAGGATCATCTTCAAACCCTGTTACCACATCAGGATTAAAGACAATATCACCGGCTAATTCGGTGATCATGCTGGTATTAGGGGTAAAATCTAATGTAATGGGAGTAGTAAAGGGAACAAGAGAGCTAACATCACCTTCACCATTATCACCAAGATCTTGCACCTCAGCACTAATGGTTATATCAATCGTAGAGTTAAACCCCGTTGGTGCGGTAATTTTTAAATTGTCTAATTGCGATTCAGGTACCGTCCACGCCCCTGCACCATCGCTGATCCCGCCAATGACCACGAAATCCCCGGGCTCTGCCACTGATTGAGGAAACTTCACCACAATACGACGTATCACTTCATCACTATGATCAATAACGACTGGTGTTGATTCCCCCGTAAAAGACACTCGCCCAATAGAAGCAGCATCGGTTGATAAATCAATCACACCTCCTGTGGTACTGGTGAGCGTGGTCAGAATCGTATCGCTACTATCACGTACCGCCAGCACACCATCAGGCTCTACTACCGCCTGAATATCGACTTCTAATTGGCCAATGATTTCTTTTATTGCAGTGTTTTCACCATCATTATCGGTTTGCTCAACAGTGAGATAGGACTGGAAAGTTAAATCACGATCAGAGTCATGTGGCGCACGCAATTGCAGTGGCTTACCTGAGAGTAGTTCATCACGCTGACTATCACTTAAGGTGATCTCTCCTGCCACCAGCATCAGCGGAGTGCCGTCAATTAATAAGGTGTAATCCGATGGAATACCACCAAAGCGAATTTGCGTAATGGTTTCAGCACTATCGGTAAAACCTTGCGCTGCAGTTGGTCGCCACAAAACAACATTATCTTGATCTTCTAGTACATTGTTATCACTGACAATGGTGTAGTTTGCCGCATCAATAACAGGCTGAATATTAATCAGAATTTTTCGATCAAAACTACGTACATCACCATCATTTTCAGTGACTAATATCTTGGCATCAAGCTCAATATCTTGAGTGCTGTTAAGTGGTGGGATCACCTGAATATCTTTTAGTGATGATAACTCTACTTCATAAATAGGATTGCCTTCAGCATCGTAACCAGCAAACACTAAACTTTGCTCATTCCCCTCTGAGTCTTTTAACATCACACCTTCAGGAATACCCGATAACACCAAGCTCAAGGTTTCTGAATTATCATCCGGTTGTTTAAAAGGGGTTTCGCCACTGACGATTGAAAAATCAAAGACCGCAGCACTGTCTTCATCAATTAAGGTTTCAATGCCTTGGGTCGGATCGTTATTGATATATGCCCATTCATCAACATCTAATACTCCATTACCGTTACTGTCGATATTGATATCAAAAATCGGAATATCCGCGACACCTTTCAAACTTACTTCTAATTGTTGAGTCGGCGTTAGATATTCATCGTTAGCATTCACCACCACATTACTGCTGTTGGTAATACTGGCACTGTCTTTCACCACACCTTGTACTGTGATTTCAAAATCCACATTGCTTTCTGGTGTAGGTTTTAATTGCACGTTGGCAATATCTGCGTAATTAACCTCATAAACGCCAGATCCAGCAGGGCTCTCAACGACCGCTGTACCGTTTAACAGAATTTGTGCGCCAACGGGTAAATTTGAAAAACGTACACATTCGATTTCAGAGCCATCTTGATCGACGGTTTGTGACAAGCTGACATGACTGGCTAAATCAATCAGTTCATCTTCATTAGAAGATACCCGAGTCACTTTTAATGTGGTTTCATCAGCGATGGGCTCAACATTGATAATAATGTCACGCACCACCGAATCAGCCGTTTGTTTACCTGTAACAAACACCACTTCTTCTTTACTTTGCGCCACAGCAGTTAGCTTTATATCACCACTGTAATTGGCATCTGGCGTGACGACTAAACTTCCCACATCAGCGGCAGCAACTTGGTATTGATTATTGCCTAAATCAACCAAGTTATTACCTTTTAACTCACCATGTATATTGCCTTCTCCATCGGGTTCCATGGTGATGATATACGACAAAGTTTCTGAACCATCGGTATCATTCAAGTCAGCTTTTAACTGTAAGCTCACTCCTGTTGAATCTTCATCAATGGTGTAATGCACTTGGGTTTCACTGTCATCCCACGTTGGAATATCGGCGATCCCTTCAACTTTAATTTCAAAGGTTGTCACAGATTCTGGTAATGGTGTACCCGATGTCACCCCCACTTGCGCTTTAACTTCAAATTCCAAATTGCCATTCGCGGTAGAAAAGTCAGCATCAGGAATAAAACTGAGCCCAGCTAAATCGTAAATAATGTTATCTGTGGTGGTAAAATCAGTCACTGGAATAACATAAGACAGCCCATCAGCACTGGTCACAAGTGAGGTGCCATTTAAATAAAAAGTGCCGTGAGTTTCGGCTGGAATAGTGATTAAAACTTGCTGTAAGAACTCGCCACGATCATCATCACCCACATTGATTTTCAGTGAGGCTGGCGCACCACTCGGTGGCTCAATGAGCACTTCACTCGGATCGTCTTCTCGTCCAATATCCTCATAAGTGACTATCGGATCTGGCTCGATAATGATCTGTGCTTCACCATCTTCAATTTGTAAAGTGATGGTACGCAGCTCAGTATCACCATCACCATCGGTGACACGGTAATTAAAGGTGTATTCAAGCAAAGCATCGGTTTGAGTTATATCAGTTGCTGCGGTGAACTTGACCGTCCCATCAGGTTTTATCGACAGTTCACCCAGCAATTGCCCCGGATTAGTAGTATCTCCGCCTTCATGAATAGGAATAACAGTAAAATCGGTGCCTGTAAGGAGTTTTTCTTCACCTAAATCAATCACACTGACGACAGTGGCGTTATCGGCCCCTTCTCGTGCATTGGTCAGTAAGGTTTGTCCTGCAACATTTTCTTCCCCTTCAGATAAAGCGATGGTGATGTTACGTCCATTGGCAATATCATCGACCACAGTCACTCGAATATTGGCAAAAGCACTTTCATCACCATCATCATCAATGGCCGCCACAGGTAAGATAATATCTTTACTGTCTTTGCCGGGATCAGGGTGATCAATCGCACCAAACAGGTTAACGGTATATTCCCCATCTGGCGTAAATATCACAGTAAATATGGTGCGAGTATCAGCAAAGCCAGAGTAAGTACCAATCTCATGTTCATACAAGGTCACGGCTGTACCTTGGCTGGTTAACGTCGGATTAAGCGTGGTAAATAAATCGCTATCTAAGCGAAAGTTATTGATGAAATCACTGCCTTCATCTAACACTAAGATCCCAGATGCACGATCATCACTGCCTGATGGTGTTGAACCTTGATGATTTGGCCCATCGTCACGAATATCACTCTCTTCTACGGTTAAATCTTGAGTGCTGATAATGGTAGGATCAAAACCATCATTAATATTGATCGTCACAGGTACAGGGGTATCTAAATGATCACCATCGGTATCTTGGATTTGTACTTGTAAGTTAATACTGATCAAGTCACCGCTTACTTGTACATAGCCGCTATCGTTACCTTCTTTATTATGATCAAGCGGTAAAAATTGCTCATAGGTCACCAAGACTTCTGCATCTTTACTGCCCACCACATTGGCGGCAGTTAAACTGATAGTAAAATAAGTATTACCATCATATTGGGCGGTTAAAGTGTGGCTATTTTGATCAAAGCTATAGTTAAGTGCTTCACCACCGAATGTCGTCACTTCAGACTGTAATTCACTCAATAAATCATTCAGGAAAGGATTAACAAAAGTCACCGTATCAGGATCTAACCTATCTACTCCTGCTGTTAACGTAAATAAGGCCGAATTCGATACTGGGTAACCATTAGGCGAGCCAATGGGTTCACTAACATCTCCTTCCGTCACATTAATATTAGTGGTGCCTACAAAGTTACCAGTTGGATCTAACCCATCTACAATAGTGATGTTAATTTCACCGTCAGTAGCACTCACATCTAAATCTTGATCGGTAGCGCTAACGGCTAGGGTTATTTCTAATTTATTGGTAGTTTCTGACTGATCTAAGGGTTGATATTGCACCACCCTGTAATCACCAGTTTGGTCTAACTGAACCACTAACACTTCAATGGTGGGATCATCTTGCCTGACTACCGTCACTGTATTACCCACCACATTATATTGCGTGGCATAACCGTTACTGGTCAGTGAGGCTAACGAAGGTTGATCGGCTTTTAAATCAATATGAATGATTTCATCACTGCCAACATTGAGCGCAATATTACCTTCAGCTGTATTAATTTCCGTAAACTCAGTACCAGCATCGGTACCAAAACTTGGCAAATCCCCATCGGCAAGATTAACGGTTAATACAGTGGGATTTTGCAATGGATCATCATCAGCATCATGCAATTGAAGTGGAATACCAATGGCTAAATTGGCTTGCGTCATGGTTACAAGCCCTGTGGTGAGCACATCATTAAGATGATCAATCGGTAATGATTCTACCAGTTGAGATTGCAGCTCGACGTTACGTCCGTTTTGCACCGGAGTAATGGTTAGCTCAAAGACGGTATCTTTCGCTGCATTGTCTTTGGTCATTACCAGTGAGATCACTTTGCTGATGGCATCTTGGGTTAGCGCCACTAATACCGCTTCACCTTGCGAGGTGATCTGTTCTAATGCGGTTTTAATGGCAGTGATGTTATCAGCGGTTAACAATAAACTGTTGGCAACTAAAATATCATTGGTTGCAGGAACGGTAGTGGTGTTATTCGTCGTAACAGGATTGGTTGATGTCGACGGGCCTATCGTTGGTGGAATTAAATCCCCTTCAACCACATTAAAATCAGCATTGACTCCATTCGGATCGACACCATCTTTAATGATAAGTTGTAGTGTTGCTACATCACTTTTATCCCCATCAAAATCTTCTAGCTGAACACTCAAATTAACCACGTTTTGGTTCGGTGTGACGGGTTGATCAATTGGAAGACTTTGGCTAATGGTGTAACTGCCATCTGGCGCAATAGAGACACTTAACACTTCTGTGGTAGTTCCAGCTAATTGCACTTTAAATTGATTAGGCGTTGCGGGATCAAACACCACTTCAAGTGCAACTCCATCACTGGTGATCCCCGTGAAGGCTTGGCTTGGGTCAATGAACAAGACTTCTTTTATCGCATCACTGTGACTGCCATACACCAGCGAACCCGTAATTTGTTGTGGCTGTGTAATCGCACCATCAAAGCCTTCTGTCCACGTTATAGATTGCTCATTAATGATAGGGGCAATACCATCGCGAAATACCATTTCAACATTGACGGGATCAACCAATGGATCAAAGTCCGTATCATGCATAGTGATAGGTACCGTTACCTTAATATTACCCTCATCTACTGAGACATAGGTGCCATCTGAAAATTTGGTAGGATCGTGATCTAATGGCTGATACTGAGTTAATACCATATCCACTTTAACGTTATTACCTTGCTGGATAGGCGTTAGGGTTAAATTAAAGACCTTCGCTCCACCTGATAGCTCATTGACTTCAACTGTTAGCACCCCATTTGGCGCATTGGTCACATCCACTTTTACTGCTTTACCACTGGTGGTTAATTGCTGTAATTCGCGACCTAACGTAAAAAAGACAAAATCAGTGACATTTAAACTAGAAGGTACCAATGCATCATTTACCGCAGGGACAATAAAGCTACCTGATGACGCAACAGGATAGCCTTGATCGTCACTGGTTGGGTTTAAGTCTCCTTCAGTGACTTCAACTTCAGCAATAACACCTGCGCCTGTTGGGTTTTCTCCATCATTTATATGAATAATAAGCTGACCCACATTGCTGTTATCGCCGTCTTTATCTGTGACTGTCACATCTAATGCGAGGTTATTTACATTGGTTTCAAAGTTTTGATCTAGCGGCCTATCTTGCTCAACGCTATAGCTCCCATCGACATTAAACGTAACGGTTAATACGTTTTGCTCTGAGGTAGTGCCACTGGCAGGAACATAGAGTTGTAATACATTATCGTTAACCCGATAACTGGTCGCTTGAGCGTTACTGGTTAACCCATTTAAGGTTGGCTGAACGATGGCAATATCCACATGGTCGATATCATCACTGCCAATTTCAATCGGGATCTGACCTGGTTTAACCTGTGTTGTCATGATCTCGGTATAGTCGGTTCCGGGATCTTTCCCTAATACTGGATCAACACCGTCTTTAACAATAATGACTAACTCACCTTGGGCTTTATCACCATCATAATCTTGTCCTGTGATAGCAATTTTCAAGGTGTCTTCATTTGATTCAACAGGCTGATTTAATGGTAAATACTGAGTTACAGTGTATTTACCATCAAGCCCAATTACGACACTTAATACCACGGAATCATCACTGGCTAATCGCAGGGTGAGATTATCACCGAATGATTGAACATAAGTTTCAGTACCATTACTTAACCATCCCATTAAGCCTGTTTGGACGCTATCAAAAGTAATGGTTTCAAGATTATCACTGCCCAATTCAATCCCAATTTCACCCTCTGCCACACTTGCTGTAGCCCCTTTTGTCGGATCAGTGATTGTCGTGCCCGCATCAATGTCAAACTCAGGGTTAGCCCCATCTTTTACGCTAATGGTCACAATGGCTGGCTGAGTAAAAGCATCATCATCACCATCATGCATCATCAACGGCACTGCGATGTCTAAGGTATCGTCTTTTAAAGTGACATAAGTACCACCGCTATCCAGCTGTTGATCAAGCGGCAATAACTGTTGCCATTGAATTTGCAACTCGGCATCTCGTCCATTTTGAACAGGCGTAATCACTAAACTAAAAACATCTGCTTTCGTGACACTGTCTACTGCCGTAATGGTTTGCGCGCCACTAACACTGTTTGCGGTATGCAGAATAGTTAATGCTTGCCCTGATGAGCTTAAGCTACCCAACTCGTTTTGTAATTCAGTCAATACACTGGGAGTAATCGATAACGAGGTAGCAACAAGACTGTCATTAGCCGCCACTATGGCTAGGTTTTTACTGCTTTCTATTGGGTATAACGAAGTTGATGGCGCACGAATTGGCGCAGCGAGATCCCCTTCCACCGTGGCTATAGTGGTATTGGCTCCCGTTGGGTTTTGACCATCGGTGATGACTAACGTTAGTGTGGCATCATTACTGCTATCACCATCAAAATCGACCACATGATAAGGTATCGCAATGGTATTCGTATTGGGGGTGACAGGCTGATCAATCGGTAGATACTGAGTAATATCATACTTACCATCCGTGTCGATGGTGAGTGATAACACAGGCGTGGTAGTCCCCGTTAAATACAAGATGACTTCATTGGTTTGCGAATCCGCCAGTCTCGCATCTAACGCAATACCATCACTGGTTAAGCCAGCAAAAGCAGAAGTAATATCGCCTAATACTACCTGTTTAATTTCATCACTGTGCAGCTCAAAACTTAACTGCCCATTGATTTGTTGCGACTCTGCAACTGTGCCTGAAAAATCTTCCGTCCATGCTTTGGTTTGATCGGCAATCACGGGCGGTTTACCATCTTCTAATGTGATCACTGCATTTACAGGCACAACTAACGGATCGAAATCACTGTCATGCATTTCAAGTGGCACTCGGATATCAATGCCATCCCCCGTCAGTGAGACATAATCACCACCTGAGTACACAGTAGGATCGTGATCCAATGGTTTTAATTGTTCAACGTCTATCGTTACGGTGACATTTTTAGGATCTTGAGTTGGCATAAAGCTAATAATAAGCACATCAGCATTGTTACTGTCTTTGCCCACTAAGGTCATAGTGCCATTAGCACTCTCAGGGGAGAAACTAAAGCTCATGGCTAAACCTGTCGCAGTCAGTTGCTCTAACTCACTAATCAGTTGTGATTGCACATTTGCAGCCATCGTTAAGCTCGATGCCACTAAATCATCATTGACCGCTGGAACAGTAAACTGAGACTCAGCTTTTACCGGGTAACCACCGTTTTCGGTTGTCTCTGATAAATCTCCCTCTATGAGCGTGACATCAGCAGCAATGCCTTCACCTGTTGGGTTCTCGCCATCATTAATATTGATCAACAATTGCCCGACATTACTGGTATCACCATCAGCATCCGTTACCGTTACATCAAGGGCGAGATTATTCACATTGGTATCAAAGTTCTGATCCAACGGTTGATGCTGAACAACGCTATAGCGCCCTGTGGTTTCAAGAGTCACAGTCAGTACAGGTTGTAGAGGCTCACTGCCTGTGGCTGGTACAAATAGCTCAAGAACATTGCCTGAGATAGTGAAATCCGTCGCTTGCCCGTTACTGGTTAAGCCATTTAAAGTGGTTTGCTCTGCGGTGAAATTAGCTTGAAGGATATCGTCACTGCCAACATCTACCGTGATTTGACCATCAAAGGTTTGCGCTGCCATGGTCTCAGTAAAGGTGATCCCTTTATCGGTATCGATAACAGGATTAGGCCCATCAACAATGGTGATATTCAACTCGCCCACATTGCTTTTATCACCATCGGTATCTATCGCAATAACACCAATAGCCAGCTTATCTTCATTAGTATTAACCGGTTGGTTTAAGGCTTGATATTGAGTAACGATGTAATCACCAGAAGTATTGATCTCAATCGTCAGCACATCAGTTTGTGGCGCATCAGCAAGACATAAGGTAATTTTATTACCCTCAACCACATACACCGTCGGCTTATCATTACTCAATAGCCCAACTAAGGTTTGCTGCTCAGATTCAAATTCCATTGCCGCAATTTGATCACTTCCCACATCTACAGGTATACGCCCTGCTACAGTTTGCGGTGTAGCAATATCTTGGTCTTGCTCAACAATCCGTGTGCCTGTATCAATGCCTAATTCAGGGTTAGCGCCATCATTAATATTAATGATCAATTCACCCACATTACTAACATCACCATCTCTATCAGTGGTGGTCAGTGCTAAGGCTAATTGAGTTTGATCTAATGTATTTTCTTGGTTCAGAGCTTGATATTGGCTAACGGTGTAACGCCCATCAGTATTGATTTCAATGGTTAATACCAACGACTGATTATCACTACGAACAACCGTAATAACACTGCCTGACACGCTAT
This sequence comes from Photobacterium lucens, assembly GCF_009873615.1. Lineage (GTDB taxonomy): Bacteria > Pseudomonadota > Gammaproteobacteria > Enterobacterales > Vibrionaceae > Photobacterium > Photobacterium lucens. The sequence continues at coordinate 2,230 of NZ_SSMG01000205.1, read as the reverse complement.
AGCTGGTGGCAACATCATTACTCAATAATCCCTCTAACGTAGCTTGTTGCTGGGCAAAGGTCATTACGCCAATTTCATCACTGCCAATTAAGACTGGGATTTCCCCCGTCACCACTTGAGGCGTGGTTATATCACTATCTTGCTCTGTAAATGTGGTGCCATCATCAATACCGAGTCCGGGGATTTTTCCATCTTCAATCACAGCGACAAAATCAATCGGGGCTTTAACAAGGTTGCCATTACTATCTGCAATTTGAACAGGTAAAGATAAACGGATTTGCTCACCATTGATCACAATCGGTGCACTAGTAGATTCCCCTGCAAAGTGATCTAGCGGTAAAAATTGTGTCACTGTCATGGTGACATTGGCATCTCGTCCATTAGCCAACTCAGCCACCAAACCTATGGTGAGTACCGTACCCTGATCGCTACTGCCTATGATTTGATTACTTACGGTGTCATAGCGAAAGGTCATTGGGCGATCACTGGATGATATTTTCTCCGTCATCAATGCCAGCAACCCAGCAAGTTGTGTCGTTTCAAATGACACACTATTGGCATCTAAGGGCAGTGTTGCAGCCGCAACAGAGACACTGGCACTGTCCGATACAGGATACGTGATCGGCACTAAATCCCCTTCGACAAAGAAAAGATCATCATCAAATTCGCCACCATCAGGCGGCAATATAATTAACGGTGTATCTTGTTGGCGAAGAGAAGCTGGCACATAAGCAGTATCAAACCCCGCTTTAGCTAAGATCTGATCATTGTCATAAGGAATCGCAATAGAATCGGTAATAGATGAGCTTAGATCACCAGAAGCACTGGGGGTTGATGCAGGCCCCGCCGCCGTTGCTTCTTGTGTTTTAGTGGGATCTTCCCCACCAAGAATAGCCGCTTGCAATGCTGCTATACCGGGATCTAAATCAGGCTCAGGCAAAGGGAGATGTATTAGCTTTTGGTCAGAAAGACATGCCTTACAATGTTGGTTCAGCCACAGATCTGTACCATCGAGATCCACTAACACTTCGCTGCGATCAGCAAAAAATAACACCGCTCCAACAGAAAAACTATCGCCAACTTTAACGGGAACATAATCACCATTATCGGTCAGAACAAACACTTGCCCCTTTACTTGTTCAATAACGATGTTTTGATCAACATTTATTCTAAACACTGCGCTTTCCCCTTAGCCAAAAGGATCTTTTAAGTATGAATCAGACGCAGAGTTTTGAGGTTATTCACACCTCTTAAATGTAAGAATGTAATAAGTTTGTTACCATCAGCAATTGATAAACAATATAAACCTTCAAGTTAAAAACAAAATTCAAACATATGGATTACAAAATAAGTAAATAGTGGAAAATTAAACCAATAAATACGCAAAACAAATGAATTAATCACTATCGAAAGGTAAAATATGTTCCCCTGCTCAACTTAGTTAAAAAACCATGATTGATTTAAACGTATTACCCCTCTATTTAACTGCGGTTATCGCACTGTTATTAATTCCCGGTCCCGACATGCTTCTGATTGCCAGCTCAAGCCTAAGCTATGGGCGTAAGGTTGGTATCTTTGCCAGTTTAGGTAATGCGACATCAGGTATTTTATTAACCATCATGGCTGCTATGGGTGTATCAGCATTAATTGCCGTGAACCCAATCGCACTGCAAGTACTTCGTCTACTCGGTGGTGCTTACCTATTAAAGATGGGTTGGGATTGTTTACGTACGCCACCAGCCGATGCCCCAGAAGAGCTAAAGAAAAGCAATAAAATGGCCGTCACGCTTTACCGCCGCGCTGTATTTAGTAACTTGCTTAATCCAAAAGCGCTGATTTTCTTCGTTCTGTTTTTGCCACAGTTTGTTTCGACTCATGTAACAGCGACTTCTGGTCAACAAATGCTGGTACTTGGCTTACTGCTTAACGTACTTGGCTTATTGTTTAACTTATTCCTAGTGACCACAGTCGGTACATTTGGTAAATCACTACTGAAAAGTGAGAAATTCCGCGCTAACCAACATAAGTTCATGGGACTGATTTTCTTTGTACTGGCAATCTGGCTATTAGCATCACAGCTACCTAACCCTGTGACTCACTAATTAAGCAAAAAGCACAACGAAGCAACAGCTTATTATTTAATCTATAACGCCATCTTTTTTAGATGGCGTTATGCTTTTTAAGAGCATTAAATTGTTAATTAACAATAATGGAATACGTAGAGATCATT
>NZ_SSMG01000204.1 GCF_009873615.1 Photobacterium lucens | reverse complement strand
CTTAAATTAAAGGCCTCAATGAGGCCTTTGACCTGATATTAATTGTTTATTTATACGCGACAGCAAACTTCACAGAGGAAATAACTGTACCGGCCGTAGCTGCAGCCCCTGTTTTAACTAGTTGGGCTTTAAACGGTAATGCGCCATTCGGTACATTATTTGAGGTGTAATTTACCGTTTCTCTTAATGCGCTAAATGGATTGCTATTTTTATCCATTAGTTTCACTGCAGTATTTTTCGAGGTACCTGTGTTTTGTAGCCCCGCAGCATCCCATACGCCTGATGCTGGTACCCATGAAATATCTACCGATTTACCACTTTGTACTGTACAAGGGCTACCATCAGATTTTTTTCCCACTAAAGCAAAGTCGACTACATTTGTTGTGCCTGCATTCACGCTTGCGATCGTATGAGTACCAAGATCAATTGTATTGGTTTGTGTGCCACCTTGTTCACCGATAAAGTTACAAGTGGTATCGGAAACAGAACCAATAAAGTTAATCGTCCCAGTATTTGCCATAGCTGAACTGGAAATGAGAGTACCTAAGAGTAGAGCTGATAAAGAGATTTTAGTATTCATTATAATTACCAAGTTATATCTAATGATTTTATATCTAATAATTACTTTAGCTATTTTATAAATAAAGGGAGAGTGAATTATTAATGTTTATTTTTCTTGTTATGAATCTGCA
>NZ_SSMG01000203.1 GCF_009873615.1 Photobacterium lucens | reverse complement strand
ACGTTATATCTGGTTAATTATGAATATTTTTATTGCCGAAAATCGTCATCTACGTAAGTTCTTCCATCAATATGCAGAGCATGAAGTTGCCATTATGAATGATCTTCATGAGCGTCTTCCTACCTTACTTACGCTACATAATGGCAAAATTAAATCTGTCCCTCATGGCATGTATCAAAAGCATCGTGTATTGGAATACAAGATAGTTGTCGCACCGGATACCGCTTTTCGAGTGGCATTTACAGTTGCCGATAACATAATCACGGTGTTCTTTATCAGTGATGTATTAATAAAGGCGCATTTCTGTAAGTTGTTAGCAAAGACTGATCTACTTGATTAGGAGGCGATATGTCAAAGATTCATATTTCTCATGTTGAAGTGAGTTGTGAACGTTTTCTTAAATCAATGAATATAGGTGATGCGTTTGAAGTGCTAACGTTTAAAAAAGATCGTGGCTTTTGTATTTTAAAATCATCAAAAGCAGAGTTTTGCTTTAAACAATTTGGTTATATTGATCAAAGGGTGACATTAGAATTAAGTGCGTTAAAGAAATATATTAAAAAGGCGATTAAAGTTGAGTTTCCAAGAAGTAATATTGCTTGGGTTGAACATTTTCAACAGGTTGATTCTATTGATGATTTAAAACGTAATGGACAAGCGCAATATCATTTGTTTTAACTTATTATATTACTCAATATTAATGGTTTAATAATCTGTTTCAGGAATAAAAAAATTTAAGATAAGTATAAATTTTCTGATTTGTTGTATGAAGTTTCTAGCGTTATAAAGCCTTTTTTATTTCGATTGGAACGAATATGAATTACGACAAACTTATTGATGCCTTATTTACTCAGGGTTGGTTTGTCTGGGATGACTTTTTAGCTCAGGATGAGGTTAAAGCATTGAAAGATTGTATTCCACAAGACTGGAGCCAAGCTGGTATCGGTCGTAATGATGAATACATGACTCAAAAGTCTATTCGAAGTGATAAAATTCAGTGGTTATCGGATGACATGGGTAAGCCTGTTGCTGATTTTCTCCAACGCATGAATGAGATCCGATTAGAAGTGAACCGTCATTTTTATCTCGGATTATTTGAATACGAAGCCCATTTTGCAAAATATGAGCAAGGTGATTTTTATCAAAAGCACTTAGATTGTTTCCGAGGTCAAGAGAATCGTAAACTTACTACTGTGTTTTACCTTAATGATGATTGGAAGCCAGAACATGGTGGTCGTCTGAAAATGTATGATTTGGACGATAACGAACTCGCTACTTTAGATCCAAAAGCAGGGCGCTTAGTTGTCTTCTTATCTGAACTGTTTCCTCATGAAGTCTTACCTGCAACGCAACGACGTTTTAGTATTGCAGGTTGGTTCCGTACTAATGGTGTAACAGGTAATCAGCTCGATATTGCACGCTAATAATTAAAAGGAAGAGAGTCATTTGGCTCTCTTTTTTATTAGTTTCAGTTTACTAAAGCTATCGTTAATCAAGAAAGATGATCTTTATTATAAAAGAAGTTTTTTTTATTGATAATGGAAATAAATTTATAATGTGT
>NZ_SSMG01000202.1 GCF_009873615.1 Photobacterium lucens | reverse complement strand
GAACAATATTAATGGTTGGAAAGAGTAAAAAACAGGCATTTTATGAATGCCTGTTTTTTATGTTGAAGAAAAGACGTTGAAGTGATTAGTCGATTAATTGATATTGATTGCGCAAAATCTCGATAATTTCAGCTTTTGGATTTTGGCTTAGTTTGATTTGTTCACCGGTGACTTTTTCAGCTATCCCAGTATAAACTTTAGAGATCTGCATCAGTACGTTTTGTGGTAACTCGTTATCACGAGCAAGAGCGAAACGTTCTTCCATACGATCTTTATTTAATAAGATATCAGGATCAGGGAAAGTGTTTAGCAGCACTTGGCGGAAATCTTCTTTCGAGTTCTCGACGATTTGTCCGTCACGGTAAGCAGCACCATCCCAAATACGTGAAGAATCAGGTGTACCTACTTCATCCATATAAATTAGCTTTTCAGTGCCACTAGCATCTGTGACGTATCCGAACTCGAATTTGGTATCGACAAAGATTTGATCGAGGTTTGCGAGCGCATCGCTGATCACGTTAAAGCCTTCAGCTAATAGCTTTTCGTATTGTGCAATATCATCAGTATTACGGAAGTTAAATGCAGCGTAATTATTAACGAGATCATCGCGGGTGACATTGACATCATCAGCCTCAGGAACATTAGGAATGCCTTTTAGAATACCTTTGGTTGATGGCGTCATTAGTAGCTCAGGCAGTTTTTGATCTTTCTCTAACCCTTCAGGTAGTTCGATTCCACAGAAGTTACGCTCACCTTTGCTGTAAGCTCGCCACATTGAGCCAGTGATGTATTGACGGCAAATGGCTTCAACCATCACAGGTTTGGCTTTTTGGACGATCCAAACAAACGGGTGGGGAATATCTAATATATGGCTATCAGCCAAGCCGTTGTCTTTAAATAGCTTAAACCAGTGATTTGAAATGGCGTTCAGTGCAGCGCCTTTACCCGGCACACCTTTTAAGCCACCTTCGCCATGCCAAATACAATCGAATGCAGAGATACGATCACTGATCACCATAATGGCTAATGGTGCATCAGGTTGGACATTGTAGCCTTTTTCCTTAATCAAACGTCGACTGTCAGCTTCAGTCAGCCAGTAAACAGAGCGTACTTTACCGCTGTGTACAGGCTTATCAGTACGGATTGGGAGATCATCATTAACAGCTAAAACTTGATCGGCAAGGCTCATCGTGAAAATCCTATTCAAATGATTACGCAGAAATGCAGAGTTTTTGCCATAAGAACATATGGCTAAACATCATCGTAGACGCATCATACAAGGTTATAGAATTGACTGCCAGAGAAAAAGCAAACGTTTGCATTGTGATTTTAAAGCATAAAAAAGGCGATATTCATTAAGATGATTATCGCCGAAGGTTGTTCTAGAACAGCTTATGAATAGTGCTCAATTTCTGTGGGGCTTGATGAATAAAATGATTTACCCATACTTCTATATCTGACCAATTAAACCACGCTGGGCTAAATTTAAAATGATGCCAGTTACTCAATATATGCAGCGTTTTGTGGTAGGACGGGGCAGTGGAAAAGAGTAAGACGATAGCAACAATTTGCGCCAAACTAATCAGAGGGTTAGCAAATGAGAAAGGCTTTAAAGCAGTGCCGAAGGATTTCTTTAAACGCTGGTTGGATAAATCCACACTGTAAATTTCATCAAGCACCAGATGAACTAAGCCTCCAAATAGAACAAAACCACCGGTAAGCCAGCTAGTCTCCGCAGTATGACCAATAATAGAGCTCACATGTACACAGCACAGAGAGATCAGTAATACAAAGGCAATGGAATGGCAACAGCCGCGGTGAACGGTACGACGCTCAAATACTGCTTTGCCCATGTAACGAATAGTAATGAATAAAGCTGCGGTATAAAGCAGCAGTTCTAGCATAGTGACTTGGGTATAAATATGACTGATCAAGATGAAACAACAAAAGCCAGCCAAAATATTAAATAAGGCTTTCATTGATGTGGAGTGATCTGAATCGATGTCAGGCAATAAGCCACCAATGGTGCCTAGAAAGGTCATCCATATCGCCATTGAAGGCGTAATGTGATCAGCCGAAAGAAAGGCGGTGGCGGTTAAACCACTAGCAACGGCTGCAACACTGAAGTGAGTAGAAAAGTTTGCCAAGGAAGAAGAGTCCAACTGGGTATTTATACAGTTGTATTTATCATTTTTCGGTCATAATTTTCAACCAATATCACATTTTTAGCATGTAATTGATGTTTTTTCGGATAAATAACCATCGAACACGAGCAGTTGTCTGTCTTTATAGAAATAGAGTGGGAAATGGCGTGTTATCTACACCCCAAAAATGCATCAAAGAAAAAGCCTTGCTTGAATCTATGCGATTCAAGCAAGGCTTTATTATGGTTATAAAGTGAAGTGTCAGTTAGCCAGCAATAAGGGCTGAGATAATACCGATCAAACCACCAAAAACACCGCCCCAAATCACTAGCCAACCTAAATGCTCGCTGATCATTTTTTGGACCATTTCTTTCACCATTTTAGGTGTTAGTTCGTTTAGGCGTTGATCGATGATCTCTTCAATGGTGCCTTCAATATCATGCAGAGATTCTGGTGCTGCGAGTTGATCTTTGAGTGCCGCTTTGAAGTTATCTTGTTGGCTAATATCTGTCACAGCACTTTGCATTTTTTCAATAAAGGGTTCACGTAACGGTTGTAAGGCTTCTGCACCGCCCATCATTGCAAGCATGCCACCAAACTGTGAATTCATGATCACATCTAATAGTGAATCATACGCTGGGGCAAAATCGATTTTTTCAATCACAGGTTGAAGGTTTAAGTTCGTTGCGCCATCCATTTCTTTGTTAAGAAATCGACTGATGTTTTCTTGGGTGAAGAACTGCTCCATCATCAGGTTTTTAATAGCAGATTTAAACTCTTCAAAACGTGCTGGAATAACACCTGAGCCGTATAAACCTGGCACTTTCTCAAATAGCATATGGATAGCTAACCAGTTGGTTAAAGCACCAGAGAAAGCAAATAGTCCGCAGTACAAGATCACTTGTTGGTTTGTAATATAACCAATGAGCAGCAAAATCAGTGAAATAAGGTTGGTGAGGAAACTTTTGTTATTCATAGCAGGTTTGTTCTCAGTGTGGATCACACAGAATATGTTTTAAAAAGAGGTAAGCCCAAGGTATGGCTAATTGGGCGAGATTCTAGCAATTGAAGTGGGGGAATACTACCGTTTGTCGGTCAAGATAATAGTGCAATAGCAATTGGTTACTATTGAGTGCTGTATATATCACCAGCAATGAATTTAAACCTGATCCGGTACTTGCTATACTCGCCCATTCACTTTTCTACCATCATGTGGTGCATGTCATGACAAGCTTTACTGCTGAACAAACGGCTTTTATCAATCACCAAACTGGCAATGCACTTTGTGTTGCGGGGGCGGGGACAGGTAAAACCACCACCTTGGTAGGATTAGTTGAAAATAAATTAACCACTATTGCACCACAGAATATGTTGGTGCTGATGTTCAACCGTGATATTCGCACTGATTTTAAAGCCAAACTTGAGCGCAATTGTATTGGTGCCAATGTCCCAGTACATACTTTTCATAGCTTTTGTTATCAGTTATTACGCCAGTCTGGTTATTTGGCTGAAACGGGCTATCAGGTTGATTTTAATAATGGGGATAGTGATAAGGCGATTGCAAAACAATTGCTGCGTCAAATGGCTGCGAACGAAAAATCTTACCAAAAACAACAGACGTTTAAAGATCCTCGCACTATTGAATTATTGATGAGCTTCATCGGCTTGGTGAAAGCGCATATGCTGCCACCGAAAGAAGTGTTTGAATTGTCTGATATCAGTGATGAATACCATTTCATTATTGAAGCCTATTGGAATTTTGAAACCATTCGTAAAGAGCGTAAGCAATTGTTCTTTGATGATTGGCTGGTGGAAACTGTCAATGTACTTAGCAACAATGACGTTTTACGTGCCCACTATCATCAGCAGATTCAGTTTATGGTGGTTGATGAGTTTCAAGATATTAATACCGCACAATACCGTTTATTAAAGCTGTTATTAGGCCCTCAAGCACAGCTTGTTGCTGTTGGCGATGTGGATCAGTGTATCTATAAATGGCGTGGTAGTGCGCCGCAGTTTATGCTTAATTTTGAGCAAGATTTTGCACCAGCGAAAACCTATAGTTTGTCGCATACTTTCCGTTTTGGTCATAGCCTAGCACTCGCTGCGAGTCATTTAATTGCCAACAACAAACAACGTTTTCATGATTTTCAGACCATTTCTCATCAGTCTGTGAATGATACCCCTGTTGAAGTGATTGGTACTGCGCGTCAAGTAGGGGAAATTGCCCAATCCATTGCTGAATTTATTGAGCAAGGTGGTGATGCTTCTGATGTGGCGATTTTGGTTCGTCGCTGGTCACAAACCATGTTATTTGAATTGGCATTCTTAACTAAGAATATTCCGTTTTATATGCCTGTGGGCTCGGTGCTTTCTAATAGCCGAGAAGTAAAGCTGCTGATGGATGTAATGCGTTTTGCAACGGGACGCTATAACCAATTACAGCCGTTTGAAAAAGCGGTATTAGTGTTTAACTTAATGTCGTTTCCTCACTGTTATGTACCGAATGCTAATTTACGTCCATTGTGTGATGAGCTGGCGAATACCCCCATAGAACAGTGGTTAAACGTGGTAAGCAAAACAGAGAAGGTACAACCCAATTTAAATCTTGATAACTTTACAGCACGCGTCGAATTATTGATGACGCTACGCCGCAAAGGTAGCTTTAAAGCGTTAGATGTTTACCGTCAATATCGTCGTGATAGCGAGTTGGATAATTGGATTTGGAAAACTGAAGCGACAGCATCTGAGATCGAAGAAGCCGTTGAAAGGTTAGATAGTGTTGAGACTGTGCTAGCCTCTATGGATCAAGCGTGTGAAAAGGCGTTGAATTACTTTGAGTACTATACCCAACGCTCTGATTCATTACGCCAAACAGAAGCCTCAATGTCACAGGTACAATTAACTACCATCTTTAGGGCGAAAGGGTGTGAGTATAGCCAAGTGTATTTGCCTTATTGGGATAAAGACGCCTTTCCATATGTTAATCGTTCGTCGGTTGGGATTGCTGCTGATACTGAAGAAGAACGTCGCTTAGCGTATGTTGCCATCACACGCGCAAAACACAGCGCTAAGATCTACTACTCGGTAGAGAACACTAAGAAAGAGAGTTATATCCGCAAAGATAAGAATGCCAGCCAATTTATTCTTGAAGCAAAAGCGCCATTAGCGCAAGAAATTGGTCCATTGTTGTATCAAGAAGGTAATGAGCTGCCTTATCACAAATCCCCGATCGTACAGGGCTACTACACCCGTTTAGGTCGTATTGATCAAATGCAATCAGCACCAGAGCCGGTAGAAATTGTATTACCTGCATCAGGGCGAGATGGAAACATTGCTTATAGTTATTTATGGGCGGTTGAGCAACCGTTACCTGAGAATGCAGAAAAGCTGATCCGCAGTATGGTAAAAACCAAAACAGCGAAATATTTAGAAACAGAATTGAATAGAATATTACGTGATTTAAAGAAAGCGGATATCACAAAAGAGAAAGTGTTAGTAAATCGACTTATTGTAATAGCGAAAGCAAAGGCTAGAAGATATAGCTAATAAACGTTAAGCCGATTTATTGAGATAATTAATATTAATCATGGCTTGGGCTAGGTTTATTTCCTACGTTTTGTGACATTGCAAAATCGAGACGATTTTTTAATGCTTGCTGTTTTTTCTTTTGGTTTTTTTTATTCATTATAGATGCGAGCAATTGTTTAATCATAAATTATCCTCATCTCTGCTTTTAACAATAATATAACAAAAAAGTCATCACCGTTAGTTACAGAGTAGCGCGATGAGTGTCATTTATTTCTTATAATTATAGATATGATACCTAATAAGTATTTTTGCACTAAAAATGATGACTCATTATTAAGACATAACAATTAAACAGAGTTAAATATCTTTTAATTGGTGGTTTAAAGGTTAAAAATCTTAATGATGACTAAATTTAAAATATTCTATCTTTTTGTTTAATTTCTTTTAAATCAATCGCTTGCTGGTTTTTTGATTTGCTTGTTTATTGATTGTTAATTTATAAATTATTGATTAATCAATCAATATCAATAATATTACAGTGTTCATATCTCATAAATAATTATATGAATAGCTACGTGACGATAATGAACGATTAGTCTATCGAGTGGCGTTGTTCACGATTATAACGTGCTTCACGTTGACCGAGGTTTTGCTGAATAACAAATTCAAGACGCGTTCTTAATTGTTGGGATTTATTGATTTGGCGTTTATGAAATACATTATTAAGAAATTGCTTTAACATTCTGTAACCTTTTAACTCATTAGAATTTATCGTTAAATAAATTCAGACAATAATTAAATAACATCGTATTGAGCGTTCCTTTATGCTCCATAACATACCAAGTAATACTGAACCTAAGTTGTATCAACGTCCTGCAATAAACAAAGTAAGTATTTTAGTCCTAGTGATATAAAGGATGTTAAGAATGGTGTTGCAACTGAGAAGGGACTCAGTGGAGGTGATTTTATTGAACGGTAAAAATAATGTCAAAAGAAAAAGTGCATCATAATATTACGTTATTTGATGCACTTTTCTGAATTGATTACTTGTTTTGCCATTTATCGACAACTAATGCGGCAATTAAATCACCTTCAACATTCACGGCTGTTCTGAAGGTATCTAATGGGCGCTCAATCACCAGTAGAATGGCAATCGCTTCTAAAGGGATACCGACAGCGAGCATGACTAACTGCATACCTGACATTGATCCTGATGGCATACCTGGGGCACCAACAGAAGAAACCATTGCCATGATAAAGATCATGATCAAACCGCCTGTGCCTAAATCGATGCCGTAAAGCTGAGCTAGGAAGATAGCTGCTACGCCTTCAAATAGCGCGGTACCATCCATATTCATAATAGAGCCTAACGGCAATACCATACTGCTGGTGGATTGTGAAATCTTCAGCTCTTCTTCTGCTGTTTGCATAGAAAGAGGCAGTGTTGCCGAACTTGATGATGTTGCAAATGCCATCGCCATTGGTGCAGACAGCGCTTTAAACAAGTCTTTGAACTTAATACCCGTCACCACTTTTGCAATGATAGGTAAAACAAAACCACCATGAATAAAGGTTAGGGTAAATACCAGTAACGCAAAGCGGGCAAGCTCACCAAAAATGGCATTACCGCTTTGTAGGGTAAATTGGAAAACAATCGCAAAAACAGCCAGTGGCGCTAGCTTGATGATCCACGATACCACACGGTTAACAGCACTGTTTATACCATCTATAACTTCAAATACAGGGTGCTTTTCTGGCAGACTTGCCAGTAATGCAATACCCAGTAACAGTGCAAACACAACAATTGCTAATAAGTTAGTTGTTGCTAAGGCTTGGAAAGGGTTTACCAATGCCATGTTAAATAGTTTTTCAACAATCGCGCCACCAGAAGCCGAGGTTTGATCAATTAATTGAACATGACTACCAACATGAACTGTTGAGGTATCAACTAATTGTGGCCACTTTGGCAATGACAGTGAAACGCCTAGAGCTAATGCAATAGCAAGTGTCGATGTAAAGGCATAAAACGAAACTGTTTTTAGACCCAATGCTTTTAATTTAATGGTAGAGCCAATGCTGGTGATACCACGTAGTAATGAAAACAGCACTACGGCACCAACAAGCATTTTAAGTAAACCAATATAAGTGGTTTTTAATAGCATAAGGAGCTTGAATGTTGTGCTTGTTTCAAACTCTGACGATAGTGGTAGCAGTGTTGCTAACGCCCATGCTAACAAGCCAGCTATAAGTAGCTGAAAGGGTAGTGATTTTAATAAACGGCGATGCATGAGAATCTCTTGTAACGTTCGTTGAGAATAAAAATTAAAAATATAATAGTTAGAGTAGTTATAGCTAAGTAACCTCAAGGTGCAGTGTGGAGCTTGTTGTCATGGTTAACACTGACGATTGAAATCACTTGGATATAACTTCTTTGTATAAGAAAAAACGCTCTGACACTAAGTACCAGAGCGTGGCAAATGCCAATTCTCAATTAACGATAAGTTTGTTGTCTTTACGACTGACTGAAAAATTCGGTTTAGTATGACTTTCGTTAAAAGAGGAAGTGCTGATCCGTAGCTGGTTTTGAACAAAGGTGTGAGATAAAAATCTCGCCTGTCTTCGTAACAGGCAGTCGTTACGAAGACAGGATGTTGCTTAAATAAGAGGCAAATTACTTATCAAAGTGAATGATAGTACGGATGCTCTTACCTTCGTGAAGCAGATCGAATGCTTCGTTGATCTTGTCTAGACCCATGTTGAATGAGATGAAGTCATCTAACTGGAACTCACCCGCCATGTAACGATCTACGATACCTGGAAGCTCTGAACGGCCTTTAACACCACCGAATGCAGAACCACGCCATACGCGACCCGTTACTAGTTGGAATGGACGAGTAGAGATCTCTTGACCTGCACCTGCAACACCGATGATTACAGACTCACCCCAGCCTTTGTGACAACACTCAAGTGCAGAACGCATCACGTTTACGTTACCGATACATTCGAATGAGTAGTCAACACCACCGTCAGTCATCTCAACGATCACTTCTTGGATAGGCTTGTCGAACTTAGTCGGGTTAACACAATCAGTTGCACCTAGTTTACGAGCAAGGTCGAACTTGTCTTCGTTGATGTCGATAGCAATGATGCGGCTTGCTTTAGCCATTGTTGCACCAATGATAGCTGCTAGACCGATACCACCTAGGCCGAATACAGCAACAGTGCTACCTTCTTCAACTTTAGCCGTGTTTAGTACCGCCCCCATACCTGTAGTTACACCACAACCTAGTAGACATACTTCTTCTAATGGTGCTTCTTTGTTGATTTTCGCTAGCGAAATCTCAGGAAGAACCGTGTACTCAGAGAAAGTTGAACAACCCATGTAGTGGAAGATAGGTTGACCATCTTTGTAGAAGCGTGTTGTGCCGTCTGGCATTAGGCCTTTACCTTGTGTCTCACGGATAGCTTGACATAGGTTTGTTTTACCAGACTTACAGTATTTACACTCACCACATTCTGCAGTGTAAAGTGGGATAACGTGGTCACCAACTTCTAGACCAGTTACACCTTCACCAACCATTTCAACAATACCGCCACCTTCGTGACCAAGGATTGCTGGGAAGATACCTTCTGGATCGTCGCCAGATAGGGTGAATGCGTCAGTGTGACAAACACCAGTAGCAACGATGCGAACTAGTACCTCACCTTTACGAGGAAGCATTACATCTACTTCTTCGATAGAAAGAGGTTGTTTAGGACCCCATGCAATTGCTGCTTTTGATTTGATAAATTTATCAGTCATTTTTCATTCACTCCGTTAAGCCAACTTTATGGCGATTTTCTTGTTCGTGTCGACATGAAAAGTTATCTCTCCATGTCGTCTTGATGGCACCATTATATTTATTTCTTACCTATTGATAATCCCATCAAATGGAAAATTATTATTACTTAATGGTAATAATTTATAATTATTTCTTGATCTATAATC
>NZ_SSMG01000201.1 GCF_009873615.1 Photobacterium lucens | reverse complement strand
TAATTCCTGCTGTAATATACATTTCAACAGAGAGATAACATTATGATTTCGTTTGTAAAATCGTCAGTGTCAATGTTGTTATTCGCTTTTTCAGCATTATCCTATGCTGAATCCCCTCCACCCATCATTGAACCTGAAATTGACTATAAATATAACGTTAACGTTGAAAGCTATAACCCAAATACATTAACAACCACCAATTGCCAAGGTACGTTAATCAGTCCGAGTTGGGTATTAACAGGCTTAAAATGTATTAAAAATGTCACTCTTTCTGAAACACATGTCATTGCTTTACATAGTAACGACTCATTAGGTATTCACTTAGTCAAAAAGGCCTATAAATTTAAGAAGAAAAAGTTTGCTCTTCTTCAATTAGATCAACCTGTAGCAACATCCTCAGAAATTACACTTTTACGTGAACCTCTTTTACCTGAGCATGGTCGTTTTGCAGCAGAAGTTGTTCAAGGCTTAGGCTATAGCACAGCATTTAACATCAAAGGCAAAAACAAAAAAACGGCTCGCCACAATACAAGACCTGTTGAATTCGAGAAAAATTTCAAAGGTGGTGCATGGGTATTAAAAACGCATAACTTGGGTGATGTACAAATTGGTTTGACGCATACCCGCTATCAGGCCATTCAAACTGCCAGTATTGCGAATAAGATAGACCGTATTGTAAATGCAAATTCGGGCGAAACCGTCAATTGGATTGATCGCCAAACTTTATTGGATACCCTTGCTTGTGAAGCAGATGGCTCTTGTATTGAACCACCACTGCCACCTGAGTGTCCTGAAGGTGTAATGGATTGTGGGAATGTTTGTGATTGGAACGATTGTACTGAGCCTCCACTTCCGCCTGAGTGTCCTGAAGGTGTAATGGATTGTGGGAATGTTTGTGATTGGAACGATTGTACTGAGCCTCCACTTCCACCTGAATGTCCTGAAGGTGT
>NZ_SSMG01000200.1 GCF_009873615.1 Photobacterium lucens | reverse complement strand
ATAAGCTAGTTTATTTTTTGTTTCCGTTATTGTAGAAAGTTATGTTCTTCGCTAATAGAAATTATAAAACAGCATGTTACTGTGCTGTTTTATAATTTAGATCATGGTTAGATATAGCAATAAGTAGGATTATTTATTACTTAGCCATGATTATCATGTGCTTGATGTTGAACAATAAGATCAACTCAGTTGATTTGTTGCATGTGGAATAAGGGAATGTTCGTCTTACTATTTATGCTCCGATTATGGATTTATGTTTTTGCTATCGGCTTTCACAGCATTAATTTGTTTTGAATGTAAATGGTAACACGTGAAATTAAAAGTCAGTGTAAACATCATGT
The DNA here is from genome assembly GCF_009873615.1 of Photobacterium lucens. Classification (GTDB taxonomy): domain Bacteria; phylum Pseudomonadota; class Gammaproteobacteria; order Enterobacterales; family Vibrionaceae; genus Photobacterium; species Photobacterium lucens. The sequence continues at coordinate 16,895 of NZ_SSMG01000200.1, read as the reverse complement.
TTCGCTGGCTTTTTTAATGAAAATGAATTAGTTAGTCTTCTTTCTAGTGTTTGAATTATCCTTCCTTCTTTACGATCTAGTCACCAACGTAAACAATGTAAATTAAATGCCAATAAGAACGATTATCAATTAAATTTACATCCATTCTCAGTCGGTAGTTAGTTTCTTTGGCAACAATGTTAAAGCATAAAAGCGTTCAACTGTGGGCTCGTCGCCTGCACATTTACATTTCAATGGCACTGTTATTAGTCGTTTTGTTCTTCGCAATTACAGGTATTACGCTTAACCGTCCTGAAGTGTTTGTCTCTGATTCTCCGAACATTACAGAGCAACAACTAACACTACCTACTGAACTGTTTTCTTCTCAGCAAGGCGAATTTGTACCCAATACAAAAGCGTTGCTCGATTACTTGTCTCAGCATGCAAATGTGAGTGGTACACCTTCTGAAGTGGAAGTGTTTACTGATCTTGATGGTAACGAACTCATCGAAGGGGAGATCTCGTTCGATTACAAAGGTCCTGGTTATAACGCCACTGTTTTCATCGATATGACGGCTGCAGAAGCCAAGATTGAAACCACCCATTACGGGATCATTGCGGTTTTAAATGATCTTCATAAAGGGCGAAATAGTGGTGAAGTGTGGAAGTGGTTTATCGATATTACTGCAGTATTAATGATTTTCTTTGTTTTAACCGGTGTGTGTTTATTACTACCTAAAAAGAAAACACTTATTACTTCAATGAAGTGGATGGGAGCTGGCTCAATCATCACAGCACTCATTTATCTTGCTTTTGTTCCTTAGTATTTAACAGGTTAACGATGACCATTAAAAATAAAATGAAAAAGACCTTACTGGCAACGTTACTGTTGGCGCCATTATCAACGGTATTTGCAAAGCCTTTACCAGAGTCAGCCAAATTAGATGTTGAGTTGACTTTACCGAGTATTGAAACCTCCATGTACGCACGCCCTTACGTTGCGGTGTGGATTGAAGATAGTCAACGTAAGCCTGTTCGCACGATGCAGCTGTGGGTAGGTAAAGATGAGTGGCTAAAAGATTTACGTAGCTGGTGGCGAAAAGTTGGTCGTTACGATCGTGAACTGGTTGATGCCGTTACCTCTGCAACTCGCCCTGTTGGTGAATACCGATTCTCTTGGGATGGTTTAGACGATAAAGGCAATCGTGTAGAGCAAGGGGATTACACCTTCTATGTTGAAGTGGTTCGTGAACACGGTGGTCGTAACTATCTGCGTCAAAAACTCTCTTTAGGTGAAAGCGAAGTTAGCCATGTTTTAGCACCAACTCAAGAAACAGGCACCATCAAGATTAACTACAAACTTTAAGTGAATTGTCATCATGAATAATAAATATAAAGCGCTATCTCTGGCTTGTTTGGTTGCTGCAGGACTTGGCATGACGTCAGTGGCTCAAGCTCACCCTCGTTGGGTTGTACCATCACACTTCACTGTTTCGAAAGAAGGCGGTGATTGGCTATCTTTTGACGTGACAGCGTCACATGGCACCTTTGTTTACGATAAGCCAGCAAGTATTGAAACGACACAGGTGATCATGCCTGATGGTCGTATGACAAACCCTAACTTTACTATCCGTGGTAAACGTCGTGCGATTTTTGATTTCTTCTTTGAAGAAGAAGGGACACACAAAATTCAAATTAATCAGACGCCTAAATACTACACATATTATAAAGCAGGTCGTCGTGACACTGTTAAATGGGCTGAAGCTAATAAAGCTAACCGTTTGACCGTATTACCAGAAAAGTCACGTGACGTTGTCACTCAAGTTAACTACACCCGTGCAGAAACTTATGTGACTGTCGGTAAGCCATCGAAAAAGGCAATGGAGTTAACCGGTGAATACTTGGAAATGGTACCTGTGACACACCCATCTGACATTGTTGAAGGTGAGCCAGTGACATTCCAGTTCTTCTTTAATGGTAAACCGCAAGCTGGCGTAACTGCCGACATTACTCGTGAAGGTACTTTATACCGTAACCATCAAGAGCAAATTGATGTAGTGAGTGACAAAGACGGCATGATCACATTCACACCAGCTGTTGCAGGTCGCTACCTGATGAAATCGAACTACAAAGGCATGGTAGAAAAGGATCCTATGTATGATCGTGCGAATGTTAACGTTCATCTAACCTTTGAAGCGCTTCTTCAGTAATTCATCGTCAATTTACTGTTTCGTTAGGCGTGTGATTAATGCGCCTAACCTTTTATAACGTTTAAGCCATTAAGTGGCTTGTTTGAGATAGTTATGAAAATTAAATCTTCCCTTTTATCTGTATCGCTATTTTGTGTGGGTACGTTTTCAAGCGCAGCTTTTGCCCACTTTCCATTGATGAGTTGTTGGTTTGAATCTGACAAGGTGCTTTGTGAAGCAGGATACAGCGATGGTAGTACTGCTGTTGAATACAATGTTGATATGTTTGACTACGACGACAACTTGATTGCTAAAGCGATGACAGATAAACGTTCTATCGCGGAATTTACCAAACCTGATACCGATTTTTACTTGGTATTCGATGCTGGACATGAAAACCCAGTGGAAGTGGATGTGGTAGAGATTAAAGAGAAATGATCCGTCAATCTGTTCGATCTGATAACGGCGATCGTGAAGGCAAATGGGTTGGATTGTGTATTAGCTTAATTCTACTGATTGCGTTTGTGTTATTGCCTTATCACCAAGCGAAAGAACCAGAAGCCGCATTGCTTTCTCATCAGGTTGCAATTACTGATTTATCACCTGATGAACTGGCAATGGTCGCGGAATTACGTTTAGCCCATGAAGAAATTCGTAACTTGTTCCAAGACACTGCTCTAGAAAATGGCACAGGCAGTTGGCCAGAGCTTAATGAGCTAGAAGAGTTTTGGATTGCACCTTTTGTGAAAGATAAAAGCTGGCAACGTAAAGGTCGTCATCAATGGACACTGGTTGCAGACGGTACTTATCAAGGTCTTCGTCAAAGTGATTCGGGTTCAATGTCAATCGTACTAAACAGTCATAGCAAAGCACCTGATATTTGGCTTGCTATGGATGACCAAGCTAAACCTTTTGAAACCAAGCAAAAGGTTGATGAACAGCAATTAATTTCAAACGGTTGGACACAAATAGTCTTCCAACCTGTTGCTGAAAATACATCGTCTTCAGCTAATTCAACCCATTCTCATTAAAAGAGGCAGAGCATTGGTCTCTGCCTTTTCTCAATCTACTGAGATATTTATAACAATGAACAAATTAATTAAATCAAGTCTTAGTGCGTTAGCTGTTCTGGCTGCAATGACGGCAAGTTTCAATAGCTTTGCGGCAGAAAAGAAGACTATAGGTATTACGCTTCAGCCTTACTATAGCTATGTAAAAGCAGTGGTAGGAGATAAAGCGGAAATCCTGCCGCTAGTAGATGCAGGCTTTAACCCTCATAACTATTTGCCTCAACCTAATGATCTTAAGCGTTTGAAAAAAATGGATATCATTGTAGTAAATGGTATCGGTCATGATGATTTTGCATTGAAAGTGATTCAAGCTGCAAACCGTGATGATTTAATTGTAATTGAAGCGAATAAAGATGTGCCTCTACTGCCTGCAATGGGTCAATCAGTAGGCACTGGCGCGGTAAATCCACATACGTTTGTTGGTTTATCGACCACGATCCAAAAGGTTTACACCATTGCCAATGAACTGGCGAAAATCGATCCAGAAAACGCAGCTGAATACCGTAAGAATGCGCGTAACTATGCCAAACAATTTCGTTTGATGAAGCGTGATGCGATGTTGACGTTAGGTGACTTAGATACCGCAGGTATGAAAGTGGCAACTACGCACAACGCTTATGGCTATCTATTACAAGAGTTTGGTGTAGATGTAGCTGCTGTTATTGAGCCTGCTCATGGGGTAGAGCCAAGCGCAAGCCAACTGCAAGAAACGATTGAAAAGATCAAACAATCGGGTATTGATGTGCTGTTTTACGAGCTAAATATGCCAAACCGTTATGTTGATACCATTGAAAAAGCAACAGGTGTTCAGCTATACCGTTTTTCTCACATGACTCATGGTCAATACGATCCGAAGAAAGTCGAAATTGAAATGAATGAAAACCTGATGACGTTAGTTGAAGCAATGAAATTTGCGGCTAAGAAGGATCAAGCATGATCATCGGCCCAAGTATTCAGCTTAAGAACGTCAATCTTCAATATGGTGTGAATCAGATTTTGTCTGATATCACCCATCAGTTTGAAGGGGGTCAATGTCACGTTGTGATGGGACCAAACGGCGGTGGCAAAACCTCACTGTTACGTTCGATTTTAGGTTTAACCCCGTTCGGCGGGGAAATTGACATTCTATGGGATGAATCAGTCAATAACGGTAAAGCGGGCACTATCGGTTATGTTCCACAAAAAGCCATGTTTGAGCAAAGCTTACCACTAACCGTGATGGATTTTATTTTGCTGAATCAAACCCGTTCACCGCTATTTTGGCGTCAACGACAAAAAGACAAACAACGCGCGTTAACTCAATTAGATCGCGTAGGAATGGCAAGCCGTGCTGAACGACGTATGGGGCAGTTATCTGGCGGTGAGCAACAACGTGTTTTATTCGCACAAGCGTTACTCGATAACCCAGATCTGTTGGTACTTGATGAGCCAACAACGGGGATGGATGAGCAAGGTGTTCGTTATTTAGAATCCTTGATCAAAGAATTTGTGGAACAAGGCAAAACGGTGCTGGCTGTTCACCATGATGTTACAGCTGTGCGCCGATTACAGGCACAAGTACATGTTGTTAATCGTATTTTGGTCGATAGTGGTGATTACAGTGAAGTCTTAGTGCCAGAAAAAATTGAGCGTTTATTCAATCACTATACTCAGCCGTTTGAATCAGATTCAGCGAAGAAAGAGGTCGCATAATGGAACTGTTAAGACATTGGGCACAATTAGGTGTTGATGCCGACTGGTTGAGCGAAAGCTTCTCTTATGCGTTTATGGTCAATGCCATCGTAGCTGCATTGTTACTTGGGCCGCTGCTTGGTGGCTTAGGGACATTAGTTATCGCAAAGCGTTTGGCGTTCTTCTCTGAAGCTGTCGGTCACGCTGCATTGACGGGCATTGCCTTAGGTGTGTTATTAGGCGAGCCGCCAGAGAATCCATTTATTGGGTTATTTAGCTTCTGTATGATTTTTGCGTTGTTACTGCATTTTGTCCGTAACCGTACCAACGTACCGTACGATACCTTAGTTGGGGTGTTCCTTGCGCTAGCATTAGCCGTCGGTGCTGCCTTATTGATGTACGTGGCCCGTAAGATCAATATCCACATGCTAGAAAACGTGTTATTTGGTTCGATTCTAACGGTGACAGATTATGACTTAATGGTGTTAGCCGTTAGCTGTGCATTAATTGTGTTGCTATTAATCCCAACTTTTAATCGTATTTTACTGACTTGTATCAGCCCTGATATTGCTCGTGTACGTGGCTATAAAACCAATTTTTACGACTACTTGTTCGTTATGATGATCACTTTAGTCACCATTGCATCTGTCAAAATTGTCGGTGCGGTATTGGTTGGAGCATTGCTGCTTATTCCGGGAGCGACAGCAAGACTGCTTACCAAAAATATGGGGAGCTTTGTTTTACTTTCAGCGTTATTAGCAACCATCAGCTGCGTCATTGGTACTGTATTACCTATGGAGCTAAAGATGCCGGTTCCATCAGGAGCTGCGATTATTATTGTATCTGCATTCTTCTTTTTATCAGCAACGATTTTCCGCATTGTGCGTAAAGGTTAATAAAGGAAACATTATGTTTTTAATCAATCCGTTTTCTCGCGCTATGCGTAAGTCACAAACGTTAATTGTTGGGGCTTGTTTAACTGCATCAGTGCTGTTGCCGTCAACAATGGCGAATGCTAAAGATATTTTAACCGCAACTCCTGTTACTTATATGTTGGCATCTGAATTGACCAAAGATACGGGGATCACAACGGGGTATTTGCCACCGAAACGCTACGGTATTTCTCGTTTACCGAATTGGTTTACCACTAAAGGTTCAGAAGTTGCCAGTGCTGCAAGCCATTCCGCGACAGCAGTTGTTTCGCTAGGTGCTATTTGGCCTCAAGATCCTTTGTTTCAGCATGCTCGTGAAGGCAATATTAAAGTTGTCGAAATTGATGCGTCACAAGCGATTTCACCGCGTGCGCAAGGGGTAGCGACGTTACGTTTAAATGATGGTTCAACATCCATGTACGCTTGGTTAAACCCGAATAACTTAACTGTGATGTCATCAATTGTTAGTCGTGATCTTCAGCGTTTATGGCCTGAAAAAGCACCACAAATAAAACAGAATCAACAAGACTTAATGGCAAATGTACGTCAACTGATCAATCGCCAACAAAAAGCGTTAATGGAAGCGAATGTTGATGCTGTTGTGTTGTTATCTTCTGAATTAGAAGATTTCGCATCAGGTAACCAATTGTTTGTAGTTGATCGCCTCACTAAGCCTGAGCTGGAATGGAGTGACGAAGATAAAGCCCGTTTAGTGAAATTGGTGGCAGAGGATCCTTCAGTTACCTTGCTCACGACTAAAGCACAGAGCCAAAGTATGAAAAAATTAGTTTCAGAACAAACCAAAGTGATTGTTATTGATAGCATTGATCGTTGGGGACGTGCTGGTATTAACAGTGAAAAACCATTACAGCGATGGGAAGTGAATATTTAAAAAGTCTACTTATTCATGTGGTTGTAAATAAATTGTAACCGTGAATTGTGATAGTAGAAGAGTCAAGCGTCCACTGCTTCGACGTGTAAGTACTTATCTGTTACCCATGAGAACAGGTAATTAAAAGGTACTACTTTTGCCCAGCTTAATGCTGGGCTTTTTTATGGTGTTTTAAATGATTATAGATAGCCTGCAAGACGGGCTTTCAGAAAGGCAGCTAAGGTTTTGTTATCTTGGATTTCGTTTTGAGCAATCTTCTGTTCTACTTGTTGTACTGAAAGTGTGACAACTTCAATAATTTCATCGTCATCCAATTCACCAATGGTGGGTGTTAAATCGGTAGCAACAAACAGGTATTGGATTTCATCACAAAAGCTCGGAACGGGGAGGAGCTCACCGAGTGATTGCCAGCTCTCAGCTTTTAAATTCACTTCTTCAGCCAGTTCACGTTTAGCACATTCAAATACATCTTCATTTGGCTCTAATGTGCCAGCAGGAAATTCTAAGATCCATTGCTTAATTGCTGGGCGATATTGGTTAACGAGAACGATATGTCCTTGGCTATTAATAGGAATGATCACAACAGCGCCGGGATGCTTAATCGTTGTGAAATTCACTTGTTTGTTGTTTGGTAACAAGTGTTCTTGTTCTTCGACTGAAAAACATTTCCATTGATAGTGTATTTTTGAGGACATAGAAATAACCTTTATTCGTTGGTTGCGATTTGATTATATCCCCAACGTTTCGCACGCATCAATGCACTTTCAGCCTTAATGTAATCGTATCTAAAATCTTGATATTCCACAGCGGTGATCCCTACGCTAATGGTGATATTAATACGATGTCCTGTTTCTAATTCTAGTGACCATTTAGCGACTTCATTACGTAGTTGAATTGCCATAAATTCGGCTTTTTGAATATCGGCATCAGGTAATAAAATACAGAATTCTTGGCAACTTAAACGGGAAATTTTCGCTTTATCACCACAATGTTCATTGAGGCATTTCGCAAGCATCATAATAGTTTTGTCACCTGCATCTAAACCAAAGCGATCATTGATCTCTCGTAAATTATCAATATCAAGCAATAACATCGAAATATCGCGGCGATAACGCTGACAACGTGATGATTCAGTTAAATATAGTGGGACAAAACCTTCACGGTTAAGTAGACCTGTTAGGTAATCGTGCGTGGTGGTGCGTTTTACTTGTTTAATAGCATCGTAACGGTGACGAGAAAGTAAAAATGCCATCACGAAAATAATGGAATAAGCACAGATATTCTGCAACGCAGAGGAGATCTGTAAGTGTTTATTAGTGATTTCTGAAATGCTTAATACAATATAAATAAAGCCAAAAATCAGACTATACCAGCCAGCAGTTTTAATTCTAAGTGCAAAAAAGCACAGTAACGGAATAGTTAAACCAATAGTGTTACTGATATGACGTGCACCATCAAAGTAAAAACCACTGGCGCAAACAAGGGTGGTTGCAACTAAGAAGATCCAAAATAACACTTTAGATGAAATGGCAGAGCGGTTAAGTATGGCTAAGGCATAACAAAGCAACATTCCAACGACACCCACAAAGGTAAAGTAGTATTCAGCGTTAGAAACAAAATAAGTAAACGCAATAACGGCACAAATTGCGCCAGCAAAAGGGAAGAGTAACGCTAACTGTTTTTGGAGGGTTTTTTCGCTTAGCTCAATGTAAGCAAAGTTGGTGGGTTGTAATTGATTACTTTTTATTAATGTCGTCATAAAGTTAGAAACGCCTATGCACAGATAAATGAATGCAACATGTTGTGCATGGGCGAGGATAACAGTATTTCACTTTATGTCTAATTATTTTTGAAAATTAATGTAACTAGCTATAACAATGACAATTAAAAAAGAGTGATTGTAATTATTTGTTGGCAATGTGATCAAATAGGTGTCTAAAAGGTGAAATATAAGAGGTAATTATTTACCTCTTATATATTCGATGAGTTATTGCTGTAGAAAGTTATTAATAAGTTTTGATGTTAATTCTGGTTGCTCATTGGTCACACCATGAGCGGTATTAGGTAATACAACAATAGGGGCTTGGGTGTATTTACTTAATTTAATGCCGTTAGAGAGCGGGAATATTTTGTCTTTTTCACCCCAAATAAGCATCAATTCTGGTAACTGTTTTGGATCAAATTGCTGTATGCGGTCACGATCTGAGGGCAGTGTTTGAATTAACTGGGTACGCTCTGGCTTCCATTGTGAAAAATAGCCTTGGTAAATCTGATTGGCGAGGAAATCAGGTAGCGACTTTTTACTTACAAAAACGTTATCGTATAGGCGACGAATACCATCCCCATTTTCTGGTACAAAGAGATCTTCTGGCGCTTTAACACCAGCACGTTGCACTAATTCAGCTAAATCATTATCGCTAAATAGTGGACCTGGGCTAGCAATAATAATCGCTTTGTTAATACGCTCAGGCGTTGTCATCATATCGTAAGTGACAAAACCACCGTATGAGATACCAACGACGTTGATCTTGTCGATGTTCATACTGTTAACTAATTGCCAAATAGCTTGGGTTTGAGTGGTTAATCGAGGCTTAGCATCACTTTGTGATTCGCCAAACCATAATAAATCCGGTGCTATAACACGGTAGTGGTGACTTAATTCAAGCATTTCTGCTTTCCATGTTGCAGCAGCAGTACCACCAAAGCCATGGAGAAGTAACAAAGGTTCACCTTTACCACCTTCCCAGTAGCTCAGTTTACCGCCTTCTTTTAATGCTAATGTATGTTTTGTAAAACCATCTTCATGTAGGGCTGTATTGTCGTGATCAGTTTTCCATTGAACAACTTCACAGCCAGTGAGAAGAGTGAAAAGGCTACAGACCATAAGGGTCTTGGATAATAAACGTTTCATAATGGCTCGACAGATAGAAAAACGTGGATTAAATAATACAGTGTTTTATAATTTCCAAGCAAGATGATAACAATGAGATTGCATTGATAATTGTAACCATACATAAATGGGATTAAATGTTTTTGATAACATACTTCAGCGTCATTGACTTGATTAATTGGTGTATTCTCATGATAATTATCGGCAACTAATTGATTAGCCTTTTGTTTGACGTTTGATTCAATGATTTGAGCGTAAGTTTATAGGTAGTCAGCATTTTTAAGGATTAGGAGACACTATGCGTGTTTTAGTTACTGGTGGCATGGGCTATATCGGCAGCCATACTTGCGTACAAATGATTGAAGCGGGTATGACACCGATCATCGTCGATAATTTATATAACAGTAAAGAAACAGTATTAGGTCGAATTGAAAACCTAACAGGTGTTAAGCCTGCTTTCTATAAAGGTGATATTCGCGATCGTGCATTTTTAGACAGTGTATTTGCTGAAAATGAAATTGACGCAGTTATTCATTTTGCAGGCTTAAAAGCGGTAGGTGAGTCAGTAGAAAAGCCACTTGAGTACTATGACAACAACGTTCACGGTACATTAGTATTAGTCGAAGCGATGCGTGCTGCTAGCGTTAATGCATTGATTTTCAGTTCATCTGCTACGGTTTATGGCGATCCTGCTTCTGTGCCAATTACAGAAGATTTCCCAACCAGCGCAACGAACCCTTATGGTCGTAGTAAGTTAATGGTTGAAGAGTGTTTAGCTGATATTCAACATGCTTACCCAGAAATGAGTATTACGCTATTGCGTTACTTCAACCCTGTTGGCTCTCATAAGTCAGGTACCATGGGTGAAGATCCACAAGGTATTCCAAATAACTTGATGCCATTTATTTCTCAAGTGGCTGTGGGTCGTCGTGAGTTCCTATCAGTGTTTGGTAACGATTACCCAACGATTGATGGTACAGGTGTACGTGATTACATCCACGTTGTGGATTTAGCTGATGGCCACTTAGCTGCGCTGAACCATAAAGGCACTGAAGCAGGCTTGCATATCTATAATCTCGGTACAGGTAATGGTAATAGTGTACTGCAAATGGTTGATGCATTCTCGAAAGCATCTGGTGTTGAAGTAGCATACCGTATTGCACCACGTCGCCCTGGTGACATTGCTGAATGTTGGGCAGATCCTGCGAAAGCAAAAGCTGAACTACATTGGGAAGCGAAGCTAACCTTAGATGATATGACGCAAGATACTTGGCGTTGGCAGTCAACTAACCCAAATGGTTACCCAGACGTTGAATAAGTTTTGATGGTTACAAATAAATAAGGCGCTCAATGAGCGCCTTATTTTTATCTAGGTAAATGCTTTTAGTTTCCTTTTTGATAAGGTTTGAAAATGAAGAACAAACTCAAACTAAATAGTGCACCTAGTGTATCTGAGAGCATATCTTTTTGCGCATCCCAAATGTCACCTTGAGAGCCTAAGAACTCGATACCAGCTTCACCACCAGCACTTGCTGCGTACCACCATTCAATGATTTCGTAAGCGGCGGCGGTTGCCATAATAGCAAATAAGCCAAATAAACCGGCAATGAGCGGTTTACAGTGATTTTTTCTTACAAGGTATTCAGCGATAGGAAAAGCATAGAAGCCGATAGAAAAGTGGGCGAGGCGATCAAAGTTATTACGGCTTGAGCCAATCAAATCGTTGAACCAATCAAATGGGACATTCGCAAAAGTGTAATGTGCACCAATATTATGCAGTACCAGCCAAACTGCCATTAAGCTGTACGCAAGGTTACTAAAGCGGAAATGGCGAAAAGAGAAAACCAGTACACCAAAGATTAGTATGAGTGGAATCGCTTCTGCTATCCATACTTCTCTAAATGCAGGGTTTATTCCCAAAATAATAAAAAAGAGGCCATAAGAAATGGCTAGCCATAAAGGAAATTTATTGTCTGACATCATATATCCCTATTGAATAAATCTCGGCTAGATTAGACTAAATGCTCATTAATTTCCAATTCACACGATTTTTCATTTTTGCTACGAAATGAAGCGGGTAAATTTTCTTTCTTAGTTAGAACTTGTGTTATAATCCGCGGCTAACGTTTTTCACGTTATTGTGATATTCATCATAGTTAACAGTAAACTCTATCCTGAGAGTTGTTTTTACCGGAGCATCATTTTGCATTTTAAAGATCTTGGATTAGACCCACGCCTACTTAAAAAAATTAATCACTTGGCGTTTGATCGAGCAACCGAAATTCAGCAAACAGCAATCCCTGTTGCTATCGCAGGCAAAGATATTTTGGCCTCTTCGAAAACGGGTTCCGGTAAAACATTGGCATTCTTGCTACCTGCAATGCAGCGTATGTACCGTAGCAAGCCATTTACACGTCGTGATCCTCGTGTAGTTATTCTTACGCCAACACGTGAACTAGCAAAACAAGTCTTTGCTCAGTTACGCACTTTAAATGCAGGTACACCCTACGATGGTACGCTAATTGTAGGTGGTGAAAACTTTAACGATCAGGTTAAAGCACTGCGTAACGATCCTATGTTTGTTGTAGCAACACCGGGTCGTTTAGCCGATCACCTAGAGCACCGTAGTACGCACCTTGATGGTTTAGAAATGCTGATCCTTGATGAAGCAGACCGTATGCTTGATTTAGGTTTCGCGCCACAGTTACGTCGTATTAATGAAGCGGCAAATCACCGTCGTCGCCAAACACTGATGTTCTCTGCAACACTTGATAACCAAGAAGTGATTGAGATTGCATCTGAAATGCTGGACAACCCGAAACGTATTTCTATTGGTCACTCAGCAGAAGAGCATAAAGACATTACGCAACGCTTTATTCTTTGTGATCACCTAGATCATAAACAAGCACTACTTGATAAAGTGTTAGAAACCACCGATTACAACCAGGTCATTATCTTTACCGCAACCCGTGCAGATACGGATCGTCTAACCAATGAGTTGAATGAGCGTAAACTAAAAGCGGTGGCGTTAAGTGGTAACTTAAACCAGAACCAACGTAATAGCATCATGAGCCAGTTCGAGCGTAACTGTCATAAGATCCTAGTAACAACGGATATCGCGTCACGTGGTTTGGATATTGATAACGTATCGCTAGTGATTAACTTCGATATGCCAAAACATGCTGAAGAATATGTTCACCGTGTAGGTCGTACTGGTCGTGCAGGTAATAAAGGTGATGCAGTATCACTTGTTGGTCCTAAAGACTGGAAGAGCTTTAAGAACGTTGAAGCTTTCCTTAACCAACGTATTGAGTTTTCAACTATCGAAGGTCTAGAAGGTAAGTTTAAAGGTCTTAAGCCTGCACCGAAGAAGAAATTCGTTAAGAAGAAACCAACAGGCGAGAAAGTGGTTGCACAGAAGAAGCAAGCACCTAAAGCGAAGCGTAAAGTGGATAAGCGTTTTTACGAGAACCAAGCGGTGGGTAATGACGTATTTATTCCTAAGAAAAAGCGCAATGTTGATGTGAGCAACGATGGCGAATAATCAACATTAACGATATGAAAGTCAGGGCAGCAGTGCTCTGACTTTTTTATTATTTGTGAATACTGAATTTCACGCATTAAAAAAGCCAGCAGTTATGATGCTGGCTTTTTTGTATCGGCTTACGAACAACGATTAACGTAGTTGGTAAACTTGACCTTCTTTATCAGCTTTAACAGCAGCAAAGCTTAGTGGGAAAGGACCTTGTGCTTGTACTGATGCTGGTAGGTATTGGATTGCTTGGCGAGCTTCTTCTTTTGTTGCGAAGTTACCGTAGATCACAGCATACCAGTTACGACCATTTACACGCTTCCAGTTAACCCAGATTGGCTCGTTACCGTGAATTGGTTGTAGGTAACCACGAAGGTTACGCTCTTCACTTAACGCAAGAATTTGTACCGTGTAACGAGAAGGTGAGATATCACCGAATGCTTGATCATTCGTCATTGATGTTTCATCTTCTAAATGCGCGTTATCGTTATTGATGTAGTCGCTGTCAATCACTGGTGGTGGTGTTACTGTTGTTTCAGGTGCTACAGTGTCAGCCGGTTGTTGACACTGAAAGTTAGAGCCATCAATTTTAGATGGCATTAGGTAACCTGAATCACATGGGCTGTCAGAAGAAGCACAACCAGATAATGCGAATAGTCCTAAAAGAATAGCTGCCTTACGATTCAGCAACGTCATACGTCTCTCCATAATCTTTAGACGAGAATACTAAATTGAAAAATACCGTTAGTTGAAGGTATGGATGTTTAGTATCAAATATTATTTCGTCTATTGTATCCAATAAAGGCATATTTACCGCATTAAAATATTATAAAAAACGTTGTTTGATGTTTTTTTATTCGATTAAAACAGTATTTTATTGGTTTTTTATATGTTTGTGCTTTCTATCATTTGAGTGGTGAAGTGAAAGCAATAAAAAAGTGATTTTAAGGTATGAATTGTATTAAACTGTATAAGTGTACAGTGTGTTGAGTGTTATCTAATGAGTGCGTATCCGTACTTTATTGAATCCGTTCCTTGTGGTTTTCCGTCTCCTGCTGATGGTCATCAAGAGAGCTTAGATCTTGATGAATATCTTATCCGTCATCCTAATGCGACTTTCTTTCTGCGTGCTTCTGGTGAGTCCATGATTGGGGCTGGCATTTATGATGGTGATTTGCTGGTGGTTGATCGTGCTGAAACCGTAGCTCCGGGCAGAATTGTGATCGCACGTATTTATGATGAATTTACTTGTAAACGATTAGTTCGCTATGAGGGAGTGTGGTGGTTAAAAGCCGAAAACCCTGTAATGAAGTCTTTTCCATTACCTCAAGATGCTGAAATATTTGGTGTCGTCACTCGTAATATCCATAACTTGCTGTAGCGTATGTCTGACAATCTTATCGGGAAGCGGGATCAAGTATGGGCATTGATTGATGCCAAAAGCTTCTATTGCTCCTGCGAACAACTCTTTGATCCTACTATTGCTAACAAGCCTGTTGTGGTGCTTTCTAATAACGATGGTTGTTGTGTTGCGTTATCTGAACAAGCCAAAGCTCTTGGCATTACTCGTGGGGCTCCTTGGTTTAAAGTCGAGCGAGAAGCGCGTTCAAAAGGTGTTGTGGTACGTAGTTCTAACTACACCTTATATGCGGATATGAGTCGACGTTTTATTGAAGAACTTTCTAACTTTTCGCCTTGTGTAGAGCAATATAGTATTGATGAAGCCTTTGTTCGTTTAGATGGTTTTAAGCTTGATCAACTGGAAGATTATGGCCGTCAAATCAAACAGACCATCTACAAAAATATTGGCTTACCGGTACGTGTTGGTATTGGTGCAACACCAACATTGGCGAAATTAGGTAACCAAGCTGCAAAAGTTTATGAGCAACGTGTTCAAGGCGTAGTTCAAATAGATAGCGATCATAAAAGAGAATGGTTACTGGCCCGTACTGATGTGCAGAATATCTGGGGAATAGGCGCAAAAACCGCAACTCGATTACGTACAATGGGGATTGATAACGCGCTGCAACTCTCTCAAAAAAATGCCCCAGAGATGCGACGAGTATGGAATGTGGTGCTGGCACGTACCGTTATGGAGTTACAAGGTATCGCCTGTATCGATCCCGGTGATATTGATGAAACCAAAAAACAGATATTATCCAGTCGCAGTTTTGGTCAAGGGATCACTGATTTTGAAGAGCTGAAATCAGCATTAGCGTTTCACTGTCAGCGAGCAGGTGAAAAATTAAGACGGCAAGGTAGCCAAGCAAATGTCGTCGGTGTTTTTCTTCGTACTAACCGTTATAAGCAATTACCACAATTGAATCGCAGTAGTGCAGTCCCTTTAATGTGCCCAAGCCAAGATAACTATAAGTTTATTGATTCAGCGCTTCAGCAGTTAAAACAGATCTATAAGCCGGGATATGAATACCAGAAAGTAGGGGTGATCTTAGATGAACTTACACTTGCTGTAGATGAAGGCTTTCAGTTGGATATGTTTGATACCAGTGCCTTTGATGAAGCCAAACGACGAGAATTAATGGCAATTACCGATATGATGAATGCCAAGTTCAAGAATGGTATAAAGCCAGCTTCTGTTATCGCCACCTCAAATTGGCATATGAAACAAGCATTTCGTTCTAATCGTTGGACAACACGATTAGATGAATTACCGATTGCGAAATGTTGAACCTCTGTCGCTTCTCAAAACTAAAGCGTTGTTATAACCAATAAATAAAAATGTGTAGATAGTGAAAGTTAAGCGTGAGGCTAATAATCGCTATGTACGCTTTTGCTTATAGATGCGTGATTTATTTATATATACAGAGCTAGATAGATCTTTTTTCTCTATCAAATAGTGAATCGATATTTTTTAACATTCTTCACTCTATTAGTATTAATAGAACAGATAGGAGTGAAGTATGAAAAAATGGATACAGGAAAAAAATCATAAGCAAGCCAGAGTGACTGCTGCAATAGTGGCTATTGGGTTAATTATCGTGTCTCTAATGACATCGGGTTTAGCGAGTGCGTTATGTGATCTTGCTGCATTTTTAATTTTGATCACCGTAGTGTGGATGAAAATAGACAGCAATAAAGAACAGTCTCAAGAAAAGATCTTAGTTAATAGCAGTGAAAAGTTAGAGATTGAACCTTAAATAGCGAGGTAATGCGTGAATAACTATCTCATTTGTTTAAATTTACTCAATGATGACTTTACAATGGCGGCACTTCATTGCTACTAACGAGATTGTGCTGATAAATTGTTCTTTTTATGACTAATTAACTATTTATACTTAGAAAATTTAGCAATTTTTCCTCTATCTTTGCTATTTAACCTCTCTATTTGCTAAGGTTTCTGAAGATATCTCTTCTATTCATGCAAAAGGAATGCTTATGCGCTTGCTTATAAGTCTATTAGCCTCTCTACTTATCTGTTTTTCCGCTCAGGCAAGTGAAAAAAAATATTCAGAAACCGATATGTTAGAAAAGCCATTCATGGAACGTTATATTCTCGATGAGCTGAAAGATTTACGTGAATCTCAGCAAGATCTTGAACGTCGAATGGTGATTGAAATTACTGACCGTGAGTTAGCTGTTGCTGATAAATCTCTGAATTACGCCAATGTAACTGTGACTTACTTTTTCTATATTATTGCCGGTGTAGCATCACTGATTGCTTTTGTTGGTTGGCAGTCATTACGTGAGTTCAAGAGTAATACAAAAGAGATGGCAGATAA
>NZ_SSMG01000199.1 GCF_009873615.1 Photobacterium lucens | reverse complement strand
TAACTGATATTGACCATTTATTTAGTTTTAAATTTTCTTTACCTCATAGTATATCAGAAGAAAAAAACTACATAGGCTGGAACTTTAGTGATGTTCTGATTCAAACATTATTTTTATCGATTGTAATCCTGTTGGTAATTAATATTATTCTCGGTTTTTATGAGAAAACCTGGAAGGAATATCATTACGATAGTATGACAGGCTTTTATCGTAGAGATCATTATGAGTATAAGCTTAATAAACTGACTAATACTAGTGTCATCATATGTGATATTGACCATTTTAAAAGCATTAATGATACTTATGGTCATGATGTAGGTGATATGGTCATCCAGGAAGTTACTAAGCGTATTTGCAAATCTATCCGTGATACTGATATTGCTATTCGATGGGGTGGAGAAGAGTTTGTTATTATTTTTCCAAAAATGAAGTGTAATGAATTAATTAATAAATCAGAATTTTTAAGAACGAGTGTTTCACTTCGTAAAATTAATGAAATATCTGTATCAATATCATTAGGTTGTACGCATCAGAATTCTGGTGAAAACATCATGAGCACGTTAAAGCGTGCAGATAAAGCCTTATATCAGTCGAAAAATCTTGGAAGAAACAAGACGACTTTATTATAGTGAAAAATAAATTGATTCGAAGAAAACATAATAATGGTAATTATGCTCTTATTAAAAGAACGTTTTTTTTCTTTTTAATAATGTTTACTATTATTTTTTACTTTTTAACGATTTTAAATACAGCAAAACTTAACGAAGCATCTGAAGTTATTAAACAAAAAATTAATAATATTTATGATGTTGTCCGACAGATAACCCCTTTTTATCTAAATACTGATGTAGTTCATATGAAATCGGGTATTCACCATATTGGTGATATTGCTGTAATGGTTAATGAAGAGCATGAAGTAAAATCAATATCTACTGCTATGAATGAAGTAGAAAAAAAGATTAAGCAACTTGTCCAAGATGACTTTTGGGGATTAGCTGTTATTCAACGTACAGATACAATGGCGAATACAGCGCATTTTAAGCCGTTACGTGAAGTTCATATCGCTTTAAACTCAAGAGGTTTACACGATGAAAATTGGATAGAGCGCATTATGGAGTTTGAAAATATTCCATACCCTTATGCCGATTTTGGTACTTGCGATCTTAAGTTAACAGAAGAATATGTTGAGAGTTACTCTCATGAAAATATCCGCTCTGTTTTTCATCCATTTTATAATGAACGAAAGTTGATCGGTGTAGTACTGCTTGATCTTAAATATGACTTTATTAGTAACTGGATATCTTCATATAACAAAGATAACGGTTCAAAAATTGAAATATCGTCAACGAAGCCTAGTTATGAATATATGCTCCTTCCTGCATTAAAGAGGGTGACTTTGCCATGTACGCCTGAAAATGGTGTTTATTATGTAACAATTAACTGGTTAGCATTAAGTCTTGATGTGTTCATCTATGCGTTTTTTTTAACACTTGTTTTTTTTGTATTTGAAACAGTTAGACGTGGTGTTTTTGTTTTGATGTCAAAGGATAAAATGACAGGTCTACTCAGAAGAGATGCATTTGATAAATTCCATAAACATCAATGC
>NZ_SSMG01000198.1 GCF_009873615.1 Photobacterium lucens | reverse complement strand
ACTTTATTTATTTGTTGTTATTACCATTTATCAATGGCTTATAGCTGTTTTGGTTATATGAAAAGCCAGTTTCATAATTTTATAGTGGGGGTTTATTCATTATCAGGATATTGCTATGTTAAAAAGTGTAAACACAATGTGAAAGATAAATACAAATCGAGTGTTATGCATTCGAACAAGGATGTTGTATGAAAAAATATTTAATGACTGCTGCGATGCTTGGAGCATCAAGTAGCGCGTTTGCAAGTACGCTTGACGATAAGATCAACGAAGTCGTTGCACCTATTGTTAATCCTTTTGTTGGGATGATTTTCTCTTCTATTCCTTTACCATTTACCGATGTACAAGCACCATGGATTGTTCTTTGGTTAGTGGTTGCAGCCGTCTTCTTTACCGCTTATATGGGCTTTATTAATATCCGTGGTTTTAAGCATGCGGTTAAAATTGTAAAAGGCGATTATGCTGATCCTAAAGACAGTGGTGATGTTACTCCGTTCCAAGCCCTTTCTACTGCGCTGTCAGGTACTGTTGGTCTAGGTAATATTGCAGGTGTGGCTGTTGCTATTACGATTGGTGGTGCAGGTGCAACATTCTGGATGATCCTTGCAGGTCTTCTAGGTATGTCAACTAAGTTCGTAGAGTGTTCTCTCGCTGTTAAATACCGTACATATAACCCTGATGGTACAGTTTCGGGTGGTCCTATGTACTACCTTAGCCAGGGTCTAGAAAAGCGTGGTAACTCTGCGCTGGGTCGTACGCTTGCAGTACTATTCTCTATCTTTGCCATTGGTGGTGCGCTAGGTGGCGGTAACATGTTCCAAGCAAACCAAGCTTATAAGCAGGTTGTGGGTGTTACTGGTGGCGATCTATCGTTTTTTGCTGATAAGGGCTGGTTGTTCGGTCTATTGTTAGCTGTGCTGGTGGCATTCGTTATCATTGGTGGTATTAAGTCGATTGCAAAAGTCACGGCGAAAGTAGTGCCTTTCATGGCAATCATCTATGTTGGTGCCGCGCTTGTTATCATTGGCATGAACTACACATTAATCGATGATGCGTTTGCTGAGATTATCAATGGTGCATTTACTGGTGAGGGTATTACAGGTGGTGTGATTGGTGTGCTAATTCAAGGCTTTAAACGTGCCGCATTCTCGAATGAAGCAGGTGTGGGTTCAGCGGCGATTGCGCACTCAGCAGTTAAAACCAAAGAGCCAATTTCTGAAGGTTTCGTATCGCTATTAGAACCGTTTATCGATACGGTTGTGATTTGTACCATGACAGCGCTTGTTATCATCATTACAGGTCAACTTAATTCAGGTCTTGCTGGTGTAGAGCTTACGTCTGCAGCCTTCGGAAGCGCCATCTCTTGGTTCCCATTAATTCTTGCTGTAGCGGTTGTACTGTTTGCATTCTCAACTATGATCTCTTGGTCTTACTACGGCTTGAAAGCATGGACTTACCTATTTGGTGAGAGCAAAAAAGCGGAAATGGCGTTTAAATTGATGTTCTGTACGTTCGTTGTGATTGGCGCATCAATGAACTTAGGTCCTGTTATCGACTTCTCTGATGCGATGATTTTTGCAATGGCACTGGTGAACATTGTAGGTTTGTACATTATGGCACCAGAAGTAAAACGTGATTTGAAAGATTATCTACTACGTTTGAAAAACGGTGAGATCAAAGAACAAGGTAAAGAGTCAGCAAAGTTAGCGAAACAATAATTAGTAGCTGTTAGATAGCAAAATGCCGAGCGATATGCTCGGCATTTTTTATTTGGGTTACTTACATGGAGTCATGGTTAATGTGTAGTTTGTATTTTCTGATACTGGCGGTGCGTAAGTAATAAAGCAGTTATCACGATCAATTATTGTCGGATAATCCCCATTATGATCTGGAGTTGAGGATTTCTTAGTAAATTGTTTAAACGTAATTTTTAAAGCATGTTGTCCATTGTAAAGCGAAGTCACTACTTCCCATTCTTGATTTCCATCCAAATTAGTAACTAATTTAGACAAGGTATCTCTTTCTCTTGGGTAACCATATTGGAATACACAGTAGTCTGGACCACCGATTTGACAGCCCGGAAATGGTAGACTCTGCATTGGATTAAAATCTGAGCAGTCATTGTTTAGGCAATCTTTATTGGCATTAGATACATATCTTCTATGCTCTAGACCTGCAATAACCATTTTGCCATAACCAGCATTAAAAGCTGATCCAATTGCGCCCTCAAGTCCCTTCAATGACGCATTTCTCGCATCAACTTGTAAGTTCATAAACTTAGGTGCAGCAACCACGGCCAAGATGCCTAAGATGACAATCACGACCACTAATTCAATTAAAGTAAAACCGTTCTTTTTCATAGGAGGAAACCCATGGGATATAGATTAATTGTGTTTTGGGTGGATTTTATTCGTTATAGTTATTTTAACAAGTTATTTATTGATAAATAGAACTTTAAATGTGAATTGTTATTCACTATAGGATGGTTTAGTTAATAAATAGTGAGTAACTATTTTTTTAACTTGTTAGAAATACATAAAAAATGACGAAAGCCATCAGTTTAATCCTCAGCGCTTATGACATGTGGTCGATGTAAATCTGCGGAAGTAGATTGTCAGCATGTCCATTAGCTGATAGTGTCGCACCCCTTACGCATGTTTGAGACTTCAACATGCCGATTCTTCTAAAAACATGCTGTCTAGTGTGTTAGACGTATACAGGACATAATTGTGAGCCAGACTGCTTTTTCAACGTTAAACTTAAATCCTGATTTGCTCAGTAACTTAACGTCATTAGGTTATGACGCAATGACGCCAATTCAAGCGCAAAGCTTGCCTTTGATCCTTGAAGGTAAAGACGTTATCGCACAAGGTAAAACAGGTTCAGGTAAAACAGCGGCATTTGGCTTAGGATTACTGCAAAACTTACGTGTGAAGCGTTTCCGAGTGCAAACCTTAGTGCTATGTCCTACTCGTGAACTGGCGGATCAGGTAGCGAAAGAAATTCGTCGTCTTGCACGTGCTATTCATAACATCAAAGTGCTAACACTATGTGGTGGTATGCCATTTGGACCACAAATTGGCTCACTTGAGCATGGCGCGCACATTATTGTAGGTACACCGGGTCGTGTTGAAGAGCATATTCGTAAAGGCTTCTTATGTTTAGATGAGCTAAACACGCTTGTACTTGATGAAGCTGACCGCATGCTTGAAATGGGTTTCCAAGATTCATTAGATGCAATCATTGAAGGCGCACCACGTGATCGTCAAACACTACTCTTTAGTGCAACATACCCAGATCAAATTGCCTCTATTGCGAAGCGTATTATGCGCAATCCGGTACAAGTAAAAGTAGAATCTAACCACGATAACAGCAGCATCTCTCAGCATTTCTATAAAGTAGATAATAATGAAGAGCGTATGCGTGCAGTACGTTTATTGTTAAGCCAACACCGTCCTGAATCTTGTGTTGTGTTCTGTAACACCAAGCGTGAAGCACAAGAGATCTCTGATGATTTAGAAGCTTACGGTTTTAGTTCAATTGCCTTACATGGCGATTTAGAGCAGCGTGAGCGTGACCGTACATTAGTGCTGTTTGCTAACAAGAGCCGTTCAATCCTAGTGGCTACCGATGTAGCAGCTCGTGGTTTAGATATTGATAACCTTGATGCGGTGATTAACTATCACCTTGCACGTGATACTGAAGTGCATGTTCACCGTATTGGTCGTACAGGTCGTGCTGGTAGCAAAGGTATTGCTTGTTCACTGTTCAGTGATAAAGAGCACTACAAAGTCGCATTGCTTGAAGATTACCTTGATCGCCCAATTGAAGGTGAAATGCTACCACCAGAACATTTGCTCGATCAGCCAACGTTCCGCCCTGCGATGATCACATTAATGATTGATGGTGGTAAAAAGCAGAAAGTACGCCCTGGTGATATTTTAGGTGCGCTTACTGGTGAGAACGGTATTGCGGGTAGTGATGTAGGTAAGATCAATGTATTTGATTTCTGTGCTTATGTTGCTGTGAAGCGAGAAGTGGCTCGTGTAGCATTGAAGAAGTTAGAAAATGGTCGAATTAAAGGCCGTAACTTCCGTGCTCGTCAATTGCGCTAAGTTTGGATAAATCTTTAAGATAAATAAAAGCCGATAGTGATTGAAGTGACCCCCAATAGTTGGACACCAATTATTGGGGGTCTTTTATGTCCAAATATAGTCGAGAGTTAAAATGC
>NZ_SSMG01000197.1 GCF_009873615.1 Photobacterium lucens | reverse complement strand
ATTTATAGATAATATGGATATTGGGTTTATTTTTATAGAAACCATGGCTTTGAAATTATTTCTCTACCAGACTTTAATAATATATGTGACTAAACTTTTAAAGGTATCATTAATAGACTAGCTACAGCATATCTGAACTTAATTTAGATATAGCTATGATGAAAACACATGAAGATCTGAAGAGTGTAAGAAGAGTTTTGTCTTTATATATCAATACTATGGGGTAAGTGTGAGGCTTGTGTATGATACCCAAAAGTCCCGTTTTATTATTAATTTTCGGGTTCAGGTTTATAATTTATTAGAATGGATAAAATTTAATGACAGAAGATAAACTTTATAGTGTGGCTATTTTTTAACACATATTAAAAGATCAGATATATAAGTAACAATTTGCTAGGGTGAAAAAGATTTGAATCACAAATAAAACAAATAAGTGATAATTAAATTCTTTATATGTGATTTTTAATATTAAGTAACGAATGATGATAAAGATTGTATCAGTA
>NZ_SSMG01000196.1 GCF_009873615.1 Photobacterium lucens | reverse complement strand
ATGGTTTCAGCTTTTTTATTGCTCGTTATTTTAATTATTATATTAAACAAGGTGAATATTAATAACTATTAATGCCTGTTACGTTCGTTAACAGTTTCTTTGTTGTTGTATACCTTTCCGTCTATATAATTTGCGACCTTGGAATATTGTAAGGTGCACATCTTTATATGCTTAAAATGGCGTCAATGAAGTCATACTATAATGACTACATTAAAGATATCTCGATCGTCTTTTTATTGCTATTACCGTTAACGATCTGTAATGCGATCACTATTTTCGTCGGTCATGCTCTAAATATTGCTGATTTTGCAGATGCTGCTAATAAGTTTTTTTATTTTTCTAACTTATTAATAGGTATTTATCCTATTACATTATGCATTATTACGAGTTATTACATTGCGACTAAGCATGGCGTTAATGCGATGGTTGTGGTGCCTTATTCATTATTAATGTTCATTGCTGTATCCGTGCCAAATGGTTTAGTGGCAGCTAATTTTAGCTTACCTAATAACCCATTAATTGCGTTACTGGCAGCGATGATCTCAGCCATGTGTTGTGTATCATTTCGCCTATTTCCATTAGATCCGTCGCGTATTGATTTTGTTAAAACGCTATATAAGCACGTAGCCCATTTCTTTGGTTTTCTTTTATTAACGCTACTGCTTGCAAAGTTAACAGAACATGTTATTGAGTTAAGTAAAGGCGCTAGCCAATATATTGCATTGAACCCGTTGACCTTTTTTGGCGGATTAGCTTATCAGTTTATTCTTGGTTTATTAGGGGCTGTTGGGATCAATGGACATAACTTCCTATTTCGAGCAAAACAGCAATTATTTGAAGATACTCAACTGCATTTAGTTGCATGGCAAGCCGGGGATGCGCCGTTACCGATTTTGGGGCAGGGTTTTTACGATGCTTTCATGTCAATGGGCGGTTCGGGTAATACAATCAGTTTATTACTTTGTATTTTATTATTCTCAAAGGATCGCCGCCATATCACGTTGGCGATTTCAGCGATCCCGTTAGTGATTTTCAATATTAACGAGTTATTGTTGTTTGGTTTACCTATCATATTTAACCCGTTGTTGATCGTACCGTTTGTTTTTGTACCGTTGGTTAGCTTTGTTGTTGTTTATAGTGCGATGTCACTTGGCTTGGTAAACCATGTTGGCACTATTGTTGACTGGATGACGCCACCATTTATCAGTGGTTATATTGCGACGCAAAATAGCATTGGTGGGGTAGTACTCCAGTTTGTGGTGATCACGTTAGGGGTACTGATTTATCGTCCATTTTATTTAAATTATGTAGGGCGAAGCCGTCAAAGTAATATGACAATGACGCGTCAGTCTGAAATAGAAAGCTCAACGCTGAAGTCATTTTTAGGTGATGTGAATAAAGCGATGGGAAGTTACATCAGCAAGCATGATATTAGTCGTCGTGTGAACAATATGCTGAATAATGGTGAGTTTGTGATGCATTACCAGCCACAGGTTAATGTTAATGATCCATCACATTTATCGTTTGAGTCTTTGGTGCGTTATAAAGATAAAACAGGAAAGTTAATTCCCCCCGTGTTTATTGATGACTTTTATCAATTGGGTGCTATTAAGCAGCTAGATCAAATGGTGATTGATCTGGTGTTAACCGATATGAAAAAATTGCCGCTTGAGCATGGTTGTAAAGTGTCGGTGAATATTTCAGCAGAGAGCATTGCCGATCCAGCGATTATTCATTTCGTTTTAGAGCGCTTACGTTTTTACGAGATTGAGCCATCTAGTTTAGAAATTGAAATCACAGAAGAAGCGATTATTACCAATGACAAACAGATCGCAAAAAATATCGAAGCGTTACAAGCATTAGGGATCACGGTTGCCATTGATGACTTCGGCTCTGGCTATGCGTCTTTCCCGCATTTGCTGAAGTTCCACTTTGATAAAGTGAAGCTCGATCGTTCATTATTATTGAATACGCAAAATGAGCGAGAGAAAAACCTTTATCAGTTATTGGCTAAAATCAGCGAAGTAACAGGTTGTGTGCTGGTGGCTGAAGGTGTTGAAACAGAAATTGAAGAGCAGTTTGTTGCAGGTTGCGGTATTGATATTATTCAAGGTTATTATTTTGCCAAGCCGATGCCATTAGAAGAGGCTCAGAAATGGGCTTGCACTAAAATTCATGCATAAATAAAAGCCACAGTATCATGCTTACTGTGGCTTTGTTTTTATTGAGTGGGGAATATTAACTTAGCAGTATCAAAACCCGCTTGTTTAGCAATCATGAGGTACTTTTGACGTTGCTCTTTGCTAAGTTGTTTATGCCTTGATAATAGCCAGAGATAATCATAGTTATAGCTACTGATCAGTGCGGTGGAATAGTCAGGCTCTAAATAGAAAATGATATAGCTACCGTAGAAAGGGCCAAAAAACGAAACTTTTAGGTAACCAATATCTTGTGTTTGAACGAATTTGGCTTTTCCTACTGCTTCTTTCCATTGCTGCGTTTGTGTATTTAATCCCTTATTTATCACTTTCACACTACCATCGTCATTCATGCTGTAAGTAGCCGTGACATGATCTAAGTTACGCTCAAAGCTATGATCGAGGCGGGCAATTTCATACCAAGTACCGAGATACTTATTGAGATCAAAAGAGGAAACTGGCGTGATAGTTTCTGGTTTGCCTGTCGTACACCCACTGAGCGCTGTCATGAGTATTGTGAAGAATAGTGCTCGTATAGCCATTAACTTTCCTTAATTTGTTGGCGATGAAAATTCGACTTCCACATTGAAATTGACGTAATCATTACTGATGTAAAACGGCCAGTGCATTTTTTCGCAAATACGTTGCACAATCACCAAACCACAGCCATATCCTTGATTATAGGTCTCATTGCCATCATGACGGTTGGTGATTTTAAGGGTATCTTCATTTAACTCGATAATAATGTCACCAACACTATAGCTAAATGCATTTTTAATTAAGTTATTAATAATAATAGTGATAAAACTTGATGGTGCGGTAATAGTGCAAGGATTGCTAATGTTTAATTGGTACTGTGCATCTTGCTTAGCAAACAGTGGTGCCATAATGTCCAATTGTTTTTCTAATTCACCTGCAAGATGGCAAGTTACTAAATGGTGAGGTTCGATTTCATGCTTACCTAATAGCAAAAACGTTTCTGTTAAGATCTTCATTTCATCACTTGCTTGGTGCAGGCGTTTAATGGCTTTTTTAGCAATGTTTGGCTGGTTAGGCACTTTATCGAGTAAGTCCGCTGAGCCTTGAATGATCATAATGGGTGTACGTAGTTCATGAGAGGCAAAGCGACTGAACTCTTTTTCCCGCTGAAAGTAATTAGCAATTTCACGTTTACTATCAAGTAACGCTTGTTCGATCTCTCGGGTTTCTTTGTACTGCGTATCAATACTAAATTCGTTATGACTAGGCTGCATTTGGCCGATTTTTCGCTCGATCTGAGCAAATGGGTTCGATAGTGAACGAATAAAGTAAAAACTGTATGCTCCCATGATTAATGAAAGTAATGCTCCAAAAATAAAGGTGAAATAATGGAGGCTATCTTCATAATCATCAAGGTAGTCATCGGCATCGTCTTGATATACCACATACATCAAGCCTTTGCCTGAAGGGTGTTTAAACACAATAAAGTGTTTATCTTCAGTGCCACGTAAATGCTCATAAAAGCCGGGTTTATTATAAGGTGCTAACCATTCAGGTAATGATTTTAGGCTCCAATAGCTTTTAAATTCACTATTGTTAGGAAGCGGAGCTTGTTCGCCCATCTTGTCATAGTCGATCACATATTGGCTGGATTCTTTATCTAACCAATGGTGGAGGCTGATCACTTCTAATTGGTTTTCAGCGATATAAATGACGATCCAAAAAAGCACAAACATACTGAATGCCATGAAACTGACACTCAATCCGACTTTGCGATAGATACTTGGATAGTGCTTAAGCTTTGATGCGGTAACCTTGTCCATGAATAGTCTCTAATCGTGATTCAGAAAAGCCTTTATCAATGGCGTTGCGTAAGCCGTAAATATGGCTGCGTAATGCATCACTGCATGGTGATTCATCACCCCAGATGGTTTCCATGATTTGCTGGCGAGTGACAATGTTAGGCGCTTGACGGATCAGTAGCTTAAGAATCTTAAGTTGAATACGGCTTAACTTAATAACCTGATCGTCTCTACGTACTTCATCAGTTTGGTTATTAATTTGAATATCGGCAAAACGTAAAATACCGATATCTTTACGCTGTCCTCGATTTGCTAGCGCTTGAATACGTAGACATAACTCTTCCATGGCAAAAGGTTTGAGTAAGTAATCATCACCACCGGCTTTAAATGCAGCGATTTTGTCATCTAATGTGTCTTTGGCGGATAGAAATAGAATAGGCGTACCGCACAGAAGATCTGCTCGTATTTTTTCAACAGCAGAAATACCATCAATTTTAGGCATCATGATATCCATGATGATCACATCATAATGGTTATCTTCGATAAGTTTTAGGGCGCCTTCGCCATGATAAGCGCAATCAACAATATTGTTTTCAAGCTCTAAATAGTCAGAGATAGTTTCAACAATTTGGTAGTTATCATCAACAATAAGAATTTTCACGATTGACCTTATGTTTTTCACGAATACTTCACGAACGCAATAT
>NZ_SSMG01000021.1 GCF_009873615.1 Photobacterium lucens | reverse complement strand
GGATAATTTGATTTATATCAAAAATAATTAAAACGGTTTTAAAGGAAGCTATCAATGAAAGAGCCAGTTACGACATTAAAGCACACCGCCCCAATTTCTTTTGGCATCATGCTGCTATTTGTTTCATTTTTATTGGTTGTGTTACCACTGTCTCGTTAATACAGGCTTTTTGCTTGCTATTTAACTGATATTAAAAAGAAAAGAGCGATATATTTATACTGTAAGTATGAGTGTATCGCTCTTTTTGTTTATCATTTCCGACGCAAATAAAAAGCGAGCATTTAGGCTCGCTTTTTTGATACCACTATATGGATATACCTGTAGGGTTAGTACATCACTTTTTTACCATAGCTAGAAAGGATCTCTTTGATCATTTCCATGGTTTCTTTCTTCGGCGGATTAACACCCTTTAGTGGGTAATCAAAGCCCATTGCTTCCCATTTGTGCTCACCTAGTTGGTGGTATGGTAGCAGCTCGACTTTCTCAATGTTGTCCATATCTTTAATGAACTCACCTAGTAGATGAGCAGAGCGTTCATCATCGGTGTAGCCCGGTACTACAACATAACGGATCCAAGTTTTCTGACCACGTTGGTGTAGGTAACGTGCGAAATCAAGTACACGTTTGTTTGGTACGCCAACAAGGTTTTGGTGAATACTGTCGTCCATTTGCTTAAGATCAAGCATTACCAGATCGGTCGCATCTAACACTTCGTCAACCACATCAGTGTGCTTACGAATGTAACCGTTAGTATCAAGACAGGTATGAATACCTTCAGC
Source organism: Photobacterium lucens (assembly GCF_009873615.1). Lineage (GTDB taxonomy): Bacteria > Pseudomonadota > Gammaproteobacteria > Enterobacterales > Vibrionaceae > Photobacterium > Photobacterium lucens. Next base: position 3,962 of record NZ_SSMG01000021.1, on the reverse strand, counting down.
TTGTGCGGCACGGAAAAAGTCACGTACAAATTCAGGTTGAAGCATTGCCTCACCACCTGATGCAGTCACACCACCACCTGAAGAATTCATGAAGTGACGGTATGATTTCGCTTCATGCATTAGTTCATCAACAGTAGCTTCACGACCACCATGAGTATCCCATGTATCGCGGTTGTGACAGTACTGACAGCGCATTAAGCAGCCTTGTAGAAAAACAATAAAACGGATACCCGGTCCATCGACGGTTCCACAAGATTCAAATGAGTGAATACGACCTGTTGCTGACATTGCTTACTTTCTCCGCGTGCTGCGTTCTATTTAGTTGTTATTTTATTACAAACTACGGGTCTATTGTAGCGAAATATCAGGATGAAAATCAGGGATATTTGCCAATATTTATCGTGAATTTCTACATTTAACGGCAGTTTTACATTGTTATTTTATAGCCAGTAGTGAAAACGTTTAGTGGCAAATCAAAACGCCAAGAAGTGAAGAGAGGAAGGGGAATAACGTAAACATCAGATATAAAAAAACCGGCCATTAAGACCGGTTTTTATCAGAAAGCACGCTTTCTACATACTAAACTGTAAGCTCTAAATTATAGAGATGCAGTGAAAGTACGAGAGATAACGTCACGTTGCTGTTCTGGCGTTAGAGAGTTGAAACGCACTGCGTAACCCGATACACGGATAGTTAGCTGTGGGTATTTCTCTGGGTTCTTAACTGCGTCTTCTAGAGTTTCGCGGTTTAGAACGTTAACGTTTAGGTGTTGACCACCCTCGATACCAGCTTCGTGGTGGAAGTAACCATCCATTAGGCCAGCTAGGTTAGTTTCTTGAGTATCAAGATCTTTACCTAGTGCATTCGGTACGATAGAGAATGTGTAAGAAATACCATCTTTAGCGTGAGCAAATGGTAGTTTACCTACAGATGTTAGAGATGCTACAGCACCTTTCTCATCACGACCGTGCATTGGGTTAGCACCTGGTGCGAAAGGAGCACCTGCACGACGACCGTCTGGCGTGTTACCAGTCTTCTTACCGTACACAACGTTAGATGTGATAGTTAGGATAGACTGAGTTGGGATCGCATCACGGTACATCTTGTGAGTACGGATCTTGTTCATGAAGCGCTCAACTAGGTCACAAGCGATGTCATCTACGCGAGCATCGTTGTTACCAAATTTAGGGTAGTCGCCTTCGATTTCGAAGTCGATTGCAATACCGTCTTCATCACGGATTGGTTTAACTGTAGCGTATTTGATTGCTGATAGTGAGTCAGCTGCAACAGAAAGACCAGCGATACCACAAGCCATTGTACGCTTAACGTCACGGTCATGTAGAGCCATTAGCGATGCTTCGTAGCTGTACTTGTCGTGAGAGTAGTGGATTGCGTTTAGTGCAGTCACGTACTGAGTTGCTAACCAGTCCATGAAGTGATCTAGGCGATCCATCACGTCTGTGTAGTCAAGAACTTCAGCAGTTACTGGATCAGTCTTAGGACCAACTTGCATCTTAAGCTTCTCATCAACACCACCGTTGATTGCGTAAAGCATAGTCTTAGCAAGGTTAGCACGAGCACCGAAGAACTGCATTTGCTTACCAACAACCATTGGAGATACACAACATGCGATTGCGTAGTCGTCAGAGTTCATGTCTGGACGCATTAGGTCGTCGTTTTCGTACTGGATAGAAGAAGTATCGATAGATACCTTCGCACAGAACTTCTTGAAGCCTACAGGTAGTTGCTCAGACCAAAGAACAGTGATGTTTGGCTCTGGAGAAGGACCCATAGTGTATAGGCTGTTTAGGAAACGGAAGTTAGTACGTGTAACTAGTGTACGACCGTCAAGACCCATACCACCCATTGATTCTGTTGCCCAGATTGGGTCGCCAGAGAATAGCTCATCGTACTCAGGAGTACGTAGGAAACGAACCATACGTAGTTTCATTACGAAGTGGTCGATCATTTCTTGAGCTTGAGCTTCAGTGATCTTACCTGCAGCGATATCACGCTCAACGAAGATGTCTAGGAAAGTCGAAGTACGACCTAGAGACATTGCAGCACCGTTTTGAGACTTAACAGCAGCTAGGTAGCCGAAGTAAGTCCACTGGATTGCTTCTTGTGCAGTTGTTGCAGGACCAGAGATATCACAACCGTATTTAGCAGCCATCTCTTTGATTTGACCTAGAGCACGGTGCTGTTCGCAAATTTCTTCACGAAGTTGCATAGTCATCTGTAGATCTTCGCCTTTCTCAAAACGCTCTTGTAGAGAGTTGAATTGAGCTAGCTTGTCTTTCATTAGGTAATCAATACCGTATAGCGCTACGCGACGGTAGTCACCGATGATACGACCACGGCCGTAAGCATCTGGAAGACCAGTTAGAACGCCAGACTTACGACAGTTTAGGATATCTTTAGTGTAGATATCGAAAACGCCTTGGTTGTGAGTCTTACGAAGCTCTGAGTAGATTTTCTTGATAGTTGGGTCTAGTTCACGACCGTATACTTTACAAGAACCTTCGATCATACGGATACCACCGTTAGGGATCAAAGCACGCTTAAGAGGCGCGTCAGTTTGAAGACCTACGATAGTTTCAAGTTCTTTTTCGATGTAACCTGCATCGTGTGCAGTGATAGTAGATACAACGTCAGTATCGAAATCAACAGGTGCGTGAGTTGCGTTTTCCTGCTTGATACCTTCCATTACAGCGTCCCATAGTTTCGCTGTAGCTGGAGTTGCTTCTGTTTCTAGGAAAGAGCCGTCACCCTCGTAAGGAGTGTAGTTCTTTTGGATAAAGTCACGAACGTTTACTTCGTTCTGCCAATCACCAGCGGTGAAGCCTTCCCATGCAGTAAATTGCTCTGCCATTGTATACCTACCTATTACTATTCAGTAGAAAAAAATAAGTGTTATCGACGTTTGAACTTAGTGATGGCTATTGCCTTTAAGTTCAGGGCGACGATGAATAACCCAGTACGTTAGACCAACTAAGAAACCACCACCAATGATATTACCAATAGTGACTGGAATTAAGTTGTTCATAACAAAATGATTTACAGTTAAATCTGCGAACTGTGAAGGGTTAACACCCGTCATAGCCCAAAATTCTGGTGATGCAAAGTTGTGAATCACGATACCCATTGGGATCATAAACATGTTTGCAATACTGTGCTCAAAACCACACGCAACGAACATCGCAACAGGTAGCAGCATTACCATGATCTTGTCAGTTGCGCTACGACAAGAGAATGTCATCCAGGTCGCTAAACATACCATCAAGTTACATAGCATACCCAGTACAACTGCTTGACCGAATGTATGATGTAGTTTGTGCTGTGCGATTTTCATTGCCGTAATACCCCATTGGCCATTATCGCCAAGGTGTTGTTTTGCAATCCAAATACATACTACGAAGAATGATGCACCGATGAAGTTACCAATATAGACAACAACCCAGTTACGTAATAATTGACCAGTAGTAATACGATTACTTGCGCGAGCAACAGTGGTGAGAACAGAAGAGGTAAAAAGTTCGCCGCCGCAAATAACTACTAAGATTAAGCCAAGGCTAAACGCTAATGCGCCTACAAATTTTGCCATGCCCCAAGGCATAGAGCCCGCACCAGTCGTAACGGTTGTGTAGAACACGAATGCGATAGAGATAAATACACCAGCGGTGATCGCTAAGAAGAAAGATTGTAGCGGGTGCTTTGTTGCTTTGTATACACCAACTTCTTCTGCTTTATGTGCCATTGCTGGTGGCATCAATGAGTCGAAAGGATTGTTTTCCATTTTCTCAGGTGCTCTTTGTGTGAGTGAAAGTGAGATTAAATTCGCTGAGTTGATAATACCAAAACTGATAAAACACAAACTTGACCTAGATCATTGCGGTGAAAATTTATAACAAAATTCGTCAAATTATGACACAGTGAAAACTTTTAAGTTATTGAAAAGTAAG
>NZ_SSMG01000195.1 GCF_009873615.1 Photobacterium lucens | reverse complement strand
TGCTTACTCTGATTGAACCGAATATATTGATCACATAGTTTTATACACTGTTTCATTTTATTCATAAAAAAACGCCCATCCAAACGGTGGGCGTTTTTTTGTAACTAAGTATGTTCTCGACTTTTACGCTGTTATTTCGACATCAAATCGACAAGTTTTTGCTCATCCCAGATCTCAATATCAAGCTCTTGCGCTTTTGCTAATTTAGAACCTGCCGCTTCACCTGCAACTAACAAGTTTGTTTTCTTCGATACACTACCTGTCACTTTGGCACCTAATTTTTGTAGTGCAGCTTTAGCATCAGAGCGCGTTAATTGAGAAAGCGAGCCTGTTAACACCACCGTTTTACCTTCTAATGGTAATTCAATGCCCTCTTCTGGCTTTTCGATTTCAGGCCAATGAATACCTACTTCTTGAAGATCTTTCACAACAGCCATGTTGTGCTCTTCGCGGAAGAAATTAAAAATATGTGCTGCTACAACATCACCCACATCAGGCACTTCAATTAACTGCTCTTTCGTCGCTTGGCTAATGGCTTCTAATGTTTCAAAGTAATTCGCTAAGTTTGCAGCCGTAGCTTCTCCAACTTCACGAATACCTAATGAATAAATAAAACGCGGTAGCGTTGTAAGTTTTGAAGCCTTAAGAGCATCAACCAGTTTCTGAGCTGATTTCGGTCCCATACGCTCAAGTACTGTCACTTCACCAGCGCTAAACTTAAATAAATCGGCTGGTGTCGCTACCATTTCACGATCAACAAGTTGTTCGATCACCTTTTCACCACAGCCATCAACGTCTAATGCTTTACGTGATACGAAGTGCTTTAAGGCTTCTTTGCGCTGTGCTTGACAGAACAATCCACCAGTACAACGCGCTACAGCCTCACCCTCTATACGTTCGATTTTAGACTGACAGACAGGACACTCGGTTGGGAATACAATCGCTTGAGCACTTTCAGGGCGACGAGATTCAACAACTGAAGCTATTTGTGGGATCACGTCGCCTGCACGGCGGATAATCACCGTATCACCAATCATCACACCTAAACGTGCAACTTCATCAGCGTTATGCAAGGTCGCATTACTCACCGTTACACCGCCAACAAACACGGGTTCTAGTTTAGCTACAGGCGTAATAGCACCGGTACGACCCACCTGAAATTCCACATTGTTAAGAACTGTCATCTCTTCTTGTGCCGGGAATTTATAAGCAATAGCCCAACGCGGCGCACGAGCAACGAAACCAAGCTGTTGTTGAGTATCAATGTCATCAACTTTGATCACCACACCATCAATTTCATAGCCTAATGACTGGCGTTTTTCACCAATACTCTGATGATAAGCAATCACCTCTTCAATACTGTCTACTTTGCGAATTTCTGGGCACATAGGTAAACCCCATGCTTTTAGCTGACACAGACGTTCATACTGTGTTTCAGCAAGTTCGCGGCCTTCAACCACGCCGACAGCATAGGCATAAAAACTGAGTGGACGTGTTGCGGTAATTTTCGGATCAAGCTGACGTAAGCTACCTGCTGCGGCATTACGTGGGTTAGCAAATGTCTTCTCACCTTTTTTCAGCGCTTTTTCGTTCAGTGCTTCAAAGCCCTTTTTCGGCATGAAAACTTCACCACGCACTTCTAAACGTGCCGGCCAATCAGTACCTTGTAGTTTTAAAGGAATAGCGCGAATCGTACGTACATTATGAGTGATATTCTCACCTGTTGTGCCATCACCGCGTGTTGCAGCTTGAACCAAAACACCATTTTCATACATTAGACTAACAGCAAGGCCGTCAAGCTTTGGCTCACAACAGTAACTTAGCTCAGCACCTGAACGAAGTCTGTCTTGCAAACGCTTTTGAAAAGCACGTAAATCATCATCATTAAACGCGTTGTCTAACGAGAGCATTGCTATTTCATGCTTGACTTGGGTGAAGCCATCTAATGCAGATCCGCCCACACGTTGACTAGGAGAATCAACCGTTACCCACTCAGGGTGATCAGCTTCAATTTTAAGTAGTTGCTGCATCATACGGTCATATTCTGCATCAGGGATCTCTGGATTATCTTCCACATAATAGCGGTGTCCGTGGTAATCCAGTTGCTCTCTTAATGTGAATAACTCTTGCTGAAGGTCGATACTCATTCTCTTCTACCTAACAAAATCTTGATGATTGTTTTAGTGCGCAATCATCATACTAGCTACACGATACGTGTTCATTGCGCCTAAATATAAATAAAAAAACAGGCTCCTTAAAGGAGCCTGATTATGAATTTCTTATCCTTATATTAAGGATTAAGCATTATTGTATTTCACAGACTTATCACGATATTGTGCAATGCGATTTGGCGTGATCATGACACGGTCTTGATCAAGTACATCTGCATTTAATTCATCGGCAATTTGCTGCGCTGTTTGTAACATCAAATTGAAGTTACTTGATGCTTTACCATGACAAGGCAACATTAAGAAGAAGCCAATACCTGGTGTTTCAAAGTGCTGATAATTTGTTTCAGGGAAAGAGCCCGGATTCAATAAGTTCGTCACAGAGAAGATAACAGGTTCAGTGCCTGCTAAATCTGCATGGCGATGGAATACTGAGTTTTCACCGAAGATCAAACCATGACGCTCTAGACATGCAAACAATGACGGACCACGTAAGATCTTACCGCTTCGTGCATGTACGCAAAGTGAGATGTAACTTGGTGGTAACGGCTCTGGCTCTGGCTCTGGCTCTGGCTCTGGCTCTGGCTCTGGCTCTGGCTCTGGCTCTGGCATGAACGTAAAGCTTGGTTCTTGTTTGGTTTTAACTGGTTCCACAACTTCTGGTTCAGACACTTCAACTGTAGCAACTTCTTCGACAACAGGAGCTACCACTTCAGCTTGAACAGGCTCTTCTGCCGGAACAAATTGAGGTTGAGGCTCAACAATTTGTTTTTCAATTGGTTGCTCTACAACTTCAGGTTCAATCGCTACCGGTGTTTCAGCCACCACAGGTTGCTCTTGCTGTACAACTGGCTCTGTAATTACAGGCTGCTGAATAGGCGCTTGAGTTGGTGCAACTTCTGGTTGCTGCGATACTTGAACAGGCGCAGGTTGGGCAACAGTTTCAACAATAGGAGCCGAAGCTTCGATAACAGGTTCTGCAACCATCGCAGGAGCCGCTTGTGGCTGAGGTTGAACAGACTGCTGAACAGGTTCAACAGGCGCGGTTGGCGTAACCACTGGTTGAACTTCAACTTGTGGCTTTTCAACTTGAACGGGGTGAGGCGTAGCTTTTACAGGAACATCATCACTATCTTTTGCTGACATTTTTGGTAAATCGTCATCATTATCGTCTAACTCGATATTACCTAATAATGGATCTTGCTGCGGACGCTCACCAAAACTAAATCCTGGCTCTTTACGCTTTGTCGGTTTTGTTTTTTCGACCACTTCCTGTGGTGTACTCACGACACGCGCTTCGCTGACACTTTCTTCTACGTCATCTTGAATCTCAAGAGGCGCTTCATCAATTTTACCTAATGGCTTTTCACCAAACTTTGCCGGTTTTTCTTTTCGACTTGTCCATAGACCATGGAAAAGCAGCGCTGTAATAGCAAGCGCACCAACAATAATAAGAACCAGACGCAATTCCTGCATACGAATACTCTGAAATTAACTCGTTATCCCTAGACGGGGTTAATAATAGAAAAAAATCTACTAGGCAGACAAAATCTCTAGTTAGAATTTCTCGCCGATGACTTACTGTACCAAAACTCAAATGAGAATGAGAAGTTGAATATCGCTATTCAGACAAGATAGTCTTTACAACGTGAGTTTTGCACACTTTTACACCACTTTTCATTATAAATGAAAGTATTTCGTGGTGTGTCAAAACTGTGACAACCATATTCAAATTTGATTCCATCCTATCTCGCCCGTTAACATGCTGCCTATATCCTCTTCCTTATTTCCGACAATAGAGCAATCAAGGAAGAGTCGTTAAGGAGAAATGAATGTCACAACAGCATGTCATCAAATCAACAACCAGCGGTGCTGGCTACTTTTTTCAAGGGTTAAAATTGGTGACCCAACCGGGGATCCGTCGTTTCGTTATCATTCCACTACTCATCAACATCCTTTTATTAGGTGGTGCATTTGCAACCTTGTTGACACATTTAAGTGGCTGGATTGATGGTTGGCTTAGTTATTTACCAAGCTGGCTGGAATGGTTGTCTTATGTATTATGGCCGCTTATCGCTATTGCAGCTCTAGTGACGTTTTCCTATTTCTTTAGCACCATTGCCAACTGGATAGCAGCACCATTTAATGGGCTGTTAGCTGAGTACCTTGAAGCTAAATTGACTGGACAAACTCCACCAGATGATGGCTTCAAAGCCCTAATTAAAGATCTGCCTCGTACCATGGGACGGGAATGGACAAAATTAAAGTACTATTTACCGAAAGCGATCGGCTTATTGATCCTGATGTGGATCCCTGCCATTGGTCAAACCCTCGCACCTGTGCTTTGGTTCTTATTTAGTGCGTGGATGATGACCATTCAATACGTGGATTATCCTTTTGACAACCACAAAGTGCCGTTCATTGAAATGAGAGATGCACTAAAAGAAAATCGTGGGCGTGCGCTTAGCTTTGGTGCTGTCGTGATGTTCTTCACTATGACACCGATTATTAACTTATTGGTAATGCCTGTTGCCGTTTGTGGTGCAACCGTGATGTGGATTGATCATTATCGTGATCAATTCAAACGTTACTAACAAATAACATTCTCTCACTTAATCCAAAGAGCACATTTTTGTGCTCTTTTTTATTTTTAATAACAACCAATAAATTCCTCTTTATTATCCTTTTTCAAGTAAAAGATATTTGTAAATTAGGCGCTTGACGCTTTTCCTCCCGCTATATATCTTTAATCTAATACAATTCACATATTGATAACAATAAGATATAACCATTTATTACTTTTCAAATAACTTATCCAGTATATGCTTAATTTATATTACTTTTAACGTGTCACGAAGGAACGAAGCATGAGCAAGATTTACGAAGACAACTCGCTAACCATTGGTAATACTCCACTAGTACGTCTTAACCGTGTCAGCAATGGCAAAGTTCTCGCAAAAGTTGAGGCGCGTAACCCAAGTTTTAGCGTTAAATGTCGTATTGGCGCCAATATGATTTGGGATGCTGAGAAAAAAGGTCTATTAAAAGAAGGCATTGAGCTAGTTGAGCCAACCAGTGGTAATACCGGTGTTGCTCTGGCTTTCGTTGCAGCAGCCCGTGGCTATAAGCTAACCCTAACGATGCCTGAAAGCATGAGTCTTGAGCGTCGTAAACTACTAAAAGCACTGGGCGCAAACTTAGTACTAACAGAAGCGCCTAAAGGTATGAAAGGTGCTATTGATAAAGCCGAAGAGATTGTAAATTCAGATCCAAGCAAGTACCTTCTGTTACAGCAATTTAATAACCCTGCAAACCCTGCTATCCACGAAAAAACAACAGGGCCTGAGATCTGGGATGCAACAGACGGTGAGATTGATGTATTTGTATCAGGTGTAGGTACAGGTGGTACGTTAACAGGTGTAAGTCGCTTTATTAAGCAACAAAAAGGCAAAGCAATCACGACAGTTGCAGTTGAGCCTTTAGAATCACCAGTGATCACTCAAACCCTAAATGGTGATACGGTTCAACCTGCACCTCATAAGATCCAAGGTATTGGTGCAGGCTTCATCCCTGGCAACCTTGATCTTGAACTGATTGATGAAGTTCAAAAAGTAAGCTCTGATGATGCAATTGAAATGGCACGCCGCCTAATGGAAGAAGAAGGGATTCTTGCAGGTATCTCATCAGGTGCTGCAGTGGTCGCGGCTAATAATATTGCGGCTCGCCCTGAATTTGCAGATAAAAATATTGTTGTTGTACTACCAAGCTCTGGTGAGCGTTACCTATCAACAGCGCTATTTGCAGGCATTTTCACAGAAAAAGAAACACAACAGTGATCACATTTTCCGATGTTTAATCGGGATATAAACATGAAAAAAGCCCCTTCGTGGGCTTTTTTGTTGCATTTTGAACTGAGCTTTAATATAAAACTCGCACGCTTTATTTTAAGCTCCGAAATAAAGGAGCAAAAACTGCGCATTTGTCGCTTACTAGCAAGTTTCTCAAAAAACTTTGACTTGGATTAAAGCTAAGACATGATGCTATTAGGTAGTTTATACTGCAGCAATACAAGCAAAGCGATAAACTTATGCTTGTTATAAATAAAGTAAATATTAAATAAAATACTATATCTATCGGGGTGAATTATGTATCAGAAGCAAGTTGAAATCACAGCACCAAATGGTTTACACACTCGTCCAGCGGCTCAGTTCGTTAAAGAAGCTAAATCATTCGATGCAGATGTGACTGTAACTGCTAACGGTAAGAGCGCAAGTGCAAAAAGCCTATTCAAGCTTCAAACTCTTGGCCTAATCAAAGGCGCACAAATCACTATTTCTGGTGAAGGTGCACAAGCTCAAGAAGCTGTTGATGCTCTAATTCAGCTGAAAGAAGATCACGACGGTTCTCCAGTTGCAATGTTCCGCGAAATCTAAGCTACGTTTATATACAAACGAGTTTTCAGTTTTTAGTTAATTAAAGGTAAAGCTATGATTTCAGGTATCTTGGCATCTCCAGGTATTGCTTTTGCTAAAGCACTACTATTGCAAGAAGAAGAGATTGTTCTAAACAAAACACCAATCTCTGCAGACCAAATCGATAACGAAATTCAACGTTTCTTCGACGCTCGAAAGAAATCGTCTGAGCAACTAGAAGTAATCAAAGAAAAAGCACGAGTCACTTTTGGTGAAGAGAAAGAAGCGATCTTTGAAGGTCACATCATGTTGCTTGAAGATGAGGAGCTAGAAGAAGAAATCATAGCCCTTATTAAAGACAAAACATCGGCTGACTATGCGATTTACTCAGTGATCGAAGAGCAAGCACAAACGCTTGAGTCTTTAGATGACGAGTACCTTAAAGAACGTGCTGCAGATATCCGTGATATCGGTAGCCGTTTCATTAAAAATGCATTAGGCATCAACGTGATCAACCTAAGTGCAATCAACGAAGAAGTGATCCTAGTTGCTAACGACTTAACACCTTCTGAAACTGCACAAATCAACCTTGATTACGTTCGTGGTTTTATCACTGATATCGGTGGTCGTACATCACACACTTCAATCATGGCTCGCTCTCTTGAGATCCCAGCGATTGTGGGTACAAACGATATCACATCAAAAGTTAAATCTGGCGACATGCTAGTGCTTGATGCAATCAACAACCAGATTGTTATCAACCCAACTGATGATGAACTAAACAAATTCAAAGCTATCAGCGAAGCACACAAAGCTGAGCAAGAAGAACTAGCTAAGCTAAAAGATCTTCCTGCAATTACGCTTGATGGCAAGCAAGTAGAAGTTTGCGGTAACATCGGTACAGTTAAAGACTGTGACGGCGTAAACCGTAATGGTGGTGAAGGCGTAGGTCTATACCGTACTGAGTTCCTGTTCATGGATCGCGATGCTCTACCTACAGAAGAAGAGCAATACCAAGCGTACAAAGAAGTAGCAGAAGCAATGCACGGTGAGCCAGTGATTATCCGTACTATGGATATCGGTGGTGATAAAGATCTTCCATACCTAGATCTACCAAAAGAAATGAACCCATTCTTGGGTTGGCGTGCGATTCGTATCAGCCTTGACCGTCGTGAAATCCTACGTGATCAATTCCGTGCTATTCTTCGTGCATCTGCACACGGTAAGATCCGTATCATGTTCCCGATGATTATCTCGGTTGAAGAAGTTCGCACACTGAAAGCTGCTATTGAAGAGTTTAAAGCAGAATTAACTGCTGAAGGCTTGGCTTTTGACGCTAACATCGAAATCGGTGTTATGGTTGAAACACCAGCAGCTGCAGCTATTGCACACCATCTAGCGAAAGAAGTTTCTTTCTTTAGTATTGGTACCAACGACTTAACCCAGTATACTCTAGCAGTTGACCGCGGTAATGAGCTGATTTCTCATCTTTACAACCCGCTATCTCCTGCTGTACTTACAGTGATCAAGCAAGTAATTGATGCTTCTCACGCTGAAGGTAAGTGGACAGGTATGTGTGGTGAGCTTGCTGGCGACGAACGTGCAACTCTACTGCTTTTAGGTATGGGTCTTGACGAGTTCAGCATGAGTGCGATTTCTATCCCTCGCATCAAGAAAGTTATCCGTAACGCTAACTTCGCTGATGTTAAAGCTATGGCAGAGCACGCATTGTCTCTACCTACTGCTGCTGAAATCGAAGAGCACGTAGAAAAATTCATCGCAGAAAAGACCATCTGCTAATTAATAGCTGCAGATAATATAACAACGCTTAGGAGCATCGATATGGGTCTGTTTGACAAATTGAAGAAACTGGTTTCTGACGACAGCAATGAAGCTGGTGCAATTGAAATCATCGCACCTCTTTCTGGCGAAATCGTTAACATCGAAGATGTGCCAGATGTAGTATTTGCTGAAAAAATCGTTGGTGACGGTATTGCTATCAAACCAGCTGGCAACAAAATGGTTGCACCAGTAAACGGTACTATCGGTAAGATCTTTGAAACTAACCACGCTTTCTCTATTGAGTCTGACGATGGCATCGAACTTTTCGTTCACTTCGGTATTGATACTGTTGAACTTAAAGGCGAAGGTTTCACTCGCATCGCTGAAGAAGGCCAAACTGTTAAAGTTGGCGACACTATCATCGAATTCGATCTTGCACTACTAGAAGAGAAAGCTAAGTCAACTCTGACTCCAGTTGTTATCTCTAACATGGACGAGATCAAAGAGCTAACTAAGCTTTCTGGCGCTGTAAACGTTGGTGAAACACCAGTTCTACGCGTTAAGAAATAAGCTCAGTTTATAGCTGATAAAAAGCGCTACTTCGGTAGCGCTTTTTGTTTATCTGAACCAATAAAAAAGCACGCTACAAACAAGATTTGTAGCGTGCTTTTATTCAAATAATCAGCAGATCATTATAGGCTGTTTAACATTGCCATTGATGGTGCAAAGAAGTATGCGCCCGTTACAGGTTTTGAGAAACGTAGCATCTGATCTGTCTTACCATCGGTTTCACCAAACATACTTTCAAGCTGCGCATCAAAGTGATGTTGACGATGACAGTATGCAATGAATAATAAGCCGTGATCAGCAGTTACAGAGCCGTATGGCAAGCTGTGACGTAGGATCTTTAAACCTTTACCATTTTCTTTAATATCAACACGGCCTACGTGTGACGCTGCTGGAACATCTTCTAGCTCTACAGAATCTGTTTTCGTACGGCCAATCACTTTCTCTTGAGCTTGAACATTCAAACGGTGCCATGCTGGTAGGTTATGAACATAGCGCTGTACCATTACATAACTACCACCAGTAAACTCACCTTCTGCAATCACACCCACGTTAGCACGATCTTCTGCTGTTTGTGGGTTCTCAGTACCATCGATGAAATCTGTCATGTCACGATGATCTAAGTATTGGAAACCGTATGTTTCATCTAATACTTCTACATCTTGTGCCATTTTTTCGAAGAATACACGGAATGCGTAGAAGTTAAGATCATGACGATTAGAGTGGATATGTAATAGCACATCACCACCAGTGGCTGGTGCAACGGTATCACCCTTACCTAACTGACGAAACTCTGTTAATTCAGCAGGGCTTTGCTGACCCAAAGACTCCCAAAATGCTTTACCGAAAGCAACGCTGGCATGAAGTTTGGCGTCTTGCTGTTCTGCATTCAAATCAGCAAGCAATTGATGAATAGACTGGCATTGAGCAATAACATTTTGCTTATTACCAACAACATTCATTACAACATAAAGGGCAAAAGCGCCGCGATCTGGAACGATTGCTGGTTGGGCAATACTCATAGGTGTCTTCTCCTAACAGGACTTCTAATCAAGAATGAAAAGTAATTATAACGATATAAATAAGTAAATCATTTGATCCTGATACATCAGTGATATTTTTTGCATATTTTCACACAAATGTGCGTAGTTATTAGCCCATAAAAACAATAACGCCTTCTTATAAAAGAAGGCGTTATTGTTTATTTATGAGGTAAAAGGAAATGCAGTAATTATGCAGTCATCACTTCAACTTGCAATTTAACACGCTCTTCTAATTCACAATCTTCAGTTTCAAACAGAATTGGCATGTTAAGACCTGTCGATAAGGTTTTCGCTAAGATAGTACGCCAACCACCATCATCAAGACGCTCTTGAATTTGAAAAGCAATTTTCACTTCATCAGGAGAAACATCAAGTAATTGCGCACTACCAACCACTTCTCGACACAGGTGATGCTGACTCTGGCTTAAGCCATTAAAGAATACGGTTTCTTCACCCGGTAGTAATGATAATGAGGTGTTCACTGTCTGTTTTGAATTACAGCAACTGATCAGCTCAAAGCTAACATCAAGCAGCCAATCCGCCATTGCTAATGGACTTAGCAAGGTACTTAATAGCAATTGTCCTCGACCAAAATCATTCATTACACTTCCCCTTCACAGGCTAATCTGCAAATAAATCTCTTACCCGTGAGCTTCGTAGAAGGTAGAGTCCAAGCCACGCTGTTAGCAGTAAGGTAATGGCTCGAATCCAGCTAAACGCACCATGACTGATAACTAAGTGATGTATTTGCATTAAAATATCAATACTGTAAGCAGCGAGTAATGTGCTCTTTCCCTGCCGCCACAGAAAATTTATTAATTTGTTATTTTTATTTCGTTGTCCTGATAACCACATTAAAAGAATAGCTGGGCTACCAATTGCCATACCGAGGTATAAGGTTTCACGGATTGGGTAAATAAGCTCAAGAAGTTCTCCCCCTTGTGTTCTGCTTACTCCCGCCATAACAAACACTAACCAAGCTTTAGCATTAAAGAGCAACACGAACCACAGCATCTTATTAATTTTTAATTGTCCATGCTGATCATAAGCATCTATCGGATATAACAAGTCACTTCCCTCAAAGTACTATCCAATGAAATTTAGATCAGAGCTTAATAAACATCTCTGTAGTTCACAAACGACTCTAATCTATTCTTTCAATTTTTGAATAATAAGGACGGCGTTTTGTGCTGAAACGCACTTTTCAGTTTTTTATAATGCCGTAAACATCACAGTTTTTGATCTAAAAGAAACAAAAACAGCGTTTTTTATACATAGATCACAGACAGTAAAAGGTATAACTAAATTCTTTAAAAACATAATGTTACACGTATAAAACAGTGTTAACAATCCATTTACCGATTTCTGAAATTTTCCTACAGAATCAGTAAGATAAAAATCATCTCTTATGGCGATTTAGTCTCTGCGACATCATCAAGGCTATTTCTGAGATATAATCATCAAACAGATTCAATTTATCAGGGACGCAATGATGGCAAACCGAAAGCAATCAACACCTTCACCAGAAACCCAAGCAGAAGCAATGCGTATCGCTAAAGGGACCCAAAAAGAAGGGCAAACCAAAGAACAAACAAGGCTGATTGCGCTTGGGATCCAAAAAGGTATTGAGCAATATAAAAAACAACAAAAAGCCAAAGCCCGTGAGCAAGATAAATTAAAGAAAAAAATAGCGCGTACGAAAGCCTCAAATGATGCGGATAATGCACCTGAAGTCGTCACAGAGACAATTTACCAACAAAGCAAATTAGCATGGGGGTTATTAGCACTTTCTTGGATAGGTTTTCTGGCTTACCTACTGCTGCCAACACTTTAATATAAAGGTATTGCTGATGGTTCGTTTTCGCTCTCCTCTTATTTTATTCGCACTATTAACTGGTTGTAGTGATCGAGGCACAGACGTTTGGATGAGTCAAATTGCGCTCCCTTGTGGCGATAAACCCAATTGTGTGTCGACACTTGATAAGCGTGAAGACTTTACACTCTCGCCATTTGTGCTTACGCCTAAAGGCATGGACGATTGGGCTGCAATAAAACAAGCAGCGTTAACATTGCCAGGGGCTCAATTAGCAGATCAAGCAACCCACTATTTGCATATTGAAGCCACCAGCAAAGTCTTTCGTTTCGTCGATGATCTGGAAATCGCACAAACAGGAAATCATCTCGATGTGCGTTCAGCCTCACGTATTGGCTATTATGATTTTGGGGTAAATAGAAAACGTGCTGAAATGTTGCGCGAACGACTCATTCAAGATGGTTTAATCAAAAATAACAATTGATATTGATTCTCATTTGCATTTATATTGAGTAAAATTCTTTTGAAAATTACCCATTATGAATAAAAACAGTTTTAAATTATTCAGTCAGCTTGGTTTAACCCTCACCCTCCTATTACATATAGTTGAGCTAGCGACGAACTTAAAACAGTCGCTAGCATTAACCCATCTTGTGTTTGAGTGGCTACCTCTTTATCTTGTTTGGGGCACAATGCTGGTGATCAGTTACCAACAATGGCAAACCACAAAAAAGAAAAAGCCACCTTTAGGTATCAGCTAAAGGTGGCTTACTCTAGTGTTCATTAATGTCATTACATTACTTAGTAATGTTTTTATCTTTACCGAGTGATAACAGCCAAATACAAATAGCAGCAACTGCAACAAACCCAGATAAAATAATCACTGGCATCGCTGCGTAACCCAATATATGCCAGATCACCGATTCAAGTGTACTCATCGTCTCTCCTTAGGTTTATTGCCAGCCTTCAATATTTTTCATATCAGGGAGTTTATGTGCGATGCCTTTGTGACAATCTACACAAGTTTTATCCCCTGATGCTAATGCTGTTGAGTGTAGCTTAGCACTACGAGGTGCTTGCTCTGAGAAATCCATATAATTGAACTCGTGACAATTACGGCACTCTTGCGAGTTATTGTCCTTCATTCGCTTCCATTCTCGTTCAGCTAAATGCCCACGGCGCTCAGCAAATTTTTCAGGAGTATCAATCGTTCCCATCAAGTGAGCCACAATTTCTTTTGATGCCTGTACTTTACGAACGATCTTGTCTGTCCAATTGTGAGGAACGTGACAATCCGAACAAATAGCACGAACACCAGAACGATTAGAAAAGTGGATCGTTTCTTGAATTTCTTCAACAATTGGTGCGTGACAACCAGCACAGAACTCTTCGGTATTCGTCTTTTCCATCGCGGTATTAAATGCGCCCCAAAACAATAAGCCGCCAATAAAACCCATGAATAACACTAAACCCACAGCCACTTTACTCGGTGTTTTTAAGCGTAACCAAAACGTTTTTAATAACTTCATATATCATCCCTTATTTTGGTTACTGCAATGCACTAACACGTTTGAAGTCATTTTCTACTAATGGCTTAGCATCTGCTTGTGGCACGTGACACTGCTGACAGAAATAACGACTTGGTGATACATCGGATAGCACCTGTCCTTCTTGCGGTGACACATAGTGCGTTACACTGATTTTGGTTGCGCCCATCTCTTTGGCATTTTTCCAGCTATGACAAGCAAGACATTTGTTTGCATTTAGTGACACTTCGTAATTACGGATCGTGTGTGGGATCAATGGTGGCTGATACACATAATCGTTATCAATCACACCTTGATCTTTCGGATAATGCTTCATTGGATCGGCTGGACGAGTGTCTTCTAACTCTGCTGAACCACGTAATGATTCAAGGCCACCAATACCGCCCGGATTGAGTAGTTTAGTTTTTGCTATCGCTTCTGACACAGGTTTCGCTGGTGTTGATTCTTCGCTTTGTACAACCCCAGCCATTAATGCACTCACCGCTAATACAGCCAATAAGATTCTTTTCATGATGTTCTCCGCCAACAGGCTAATTCTGAAATGAGGCGAGTGGTTGATGCACTCGCCATAGGCAGGGTTAAACCTTGCTGATTTTAATTGGGCACTTTTTAAAATCGGTCTGCTTTGATAGCGGATCAGTCGCATCAAGGATCAGTTTATTGACCAAAATACGTGCATCAAAGAATGGAACAAATGCCAGTCCAACCGGTGGACGGTTACGACCACGTGTTTCAACACGGCAGCGAATTTCACCACGACGAGAAGCGACATTCACTTCATCACCACGGCGTAAACCGCGTTTCTTGGCATCTTCTGGGTGTAAATAACACAGCGCATCAGGAACCGCTTTATACAGCTCAGGTACACGGCGAGTCATGGTACCTGTATGCCAGTGCTCTAATACACGTCCAGTACATAACCACATATCGTATTCGTTATCAGGCACTTCCGGCGGGGCTTCGTAAGGCGCTGAAATAATCCATGCCTTACCATCAGGTTTACCGTAGAAATCCCAATCAGACCCTTTTTTCGCGTAAGGATCTGAGCCTTCTTTAAAGCGCCATAACGTTTCTTTGCCATCAACCACAGGCCAACGTAAGCCTCGTACTTGATGGTAAGTATCATACGGTGCTAAATCATGGGCTTTACCACGACCAAATGACGCATATTCTTCAAACAAGCCTTTTTGAACATAGAAACCTTGCGCTTGCGCATCGTCATTTAACGGTTGAGTTTCCGTTAATGGGAATTTATCAACTTGGCCATTGCGGAACAGGATGTCATACATGGTTTTGCCACGGTACTCAGGCATCTTAGCCAGTAACTCTTCACCCCACACTTCTTCTACTTTGAAGCGCTTAGAGAATTCCATTATTTGCCATAGATCCGATTTCGACTCACCCGGTGCTTCAACCTGTTGATACCAAGCTTGGGTACGACGCTCAGCGTTACCGTAAGCCCCTTCTTTTTCGACCCACATTGCGGTTGGTAAAATCAAATCAGCAGCTTGCGCAGTTACCGTTGGGTACGGATCAGAACATACAATGAAGTTTTCAGGATTGCGATAACCCGGTAAACGTTCACCATTGATGTTAGGTCCTGCTTGCATATTGTTATTACACATCACCCAGTACGCATTTAACTTGCCGTCTTTTAACATGCGATCATGTAATACCGCGTGATAGCCCGGCTTAGGTGGGATCGTACCTTCAGGCAATTTCCAAATCTTTTCTGCTTTTTCACGGTGTTTCGGATTAGCAACCACCATGTCAGCAGGTAGACGGTGAGCAAATGTACCCACTTCACGGGCGGTACCACATGCTGATGGCTGACCCGTTAATGAGAACGGACTATTACCTGGCGTTGCAATCTTACCAGTGAGTAAGTGCAGGTTATAAACCAAGCTTTGCATCCAAACACCACGGGTATGTTGGTTCATCCCCATCGTCCAAAGTGACATCACTTTTAGCTTTGGATCTGCATAGTATTTCGCAAGCTCAATCAGTTTTTCAGGTGCCACACCTGACATTTCTGATGCTTTTTCTACGGTGTATTCCGCTACAGAGGCTTTATATTCCTCAAATGTCATTGGGAACATATCACCAGAGTTTGGATGTGCAGCTTTTTGTTGTAATGGATTATCGTCACGTAGACCATAACCGATATCTGTTTGTGCGCGTTTGAAGTGGGTGTGCTTATTCACAAAGTCCCAGTTCACCGCATCGTTTTGAATAATGTAATTCGCAATAAAGTTGGCAATGGCTAAGTCAGTTTGCGGTTTAAAGATCATGCCATTATCAGCCAATTCAAATGAGCGATGCTGATAGGTAGAAAGGACATTCACTTTAACATGAGGGTGACTTAAACGGCGATCCGTCATACGCGTCCATAATACAGGGTGCATTTCTGCCATGTTTGAACCCCATAGAACGAACACATCAGCATGTTCTAGATCGTCATAACATCCCATTGGCTCATCAATACCAAAGGTACGCATAAAACCCACCACCGCTGATGCCATACAGTGGCGAGCATTTGGATCGATATTGTTAGAACGGAAACCCGCTTTCATCATTTTTGACGCGGCATAACCTTCCATCACCGTCCACTGACCTGAACCAAACATGCCCACCCCCGATGGACCTTGTTTCTTCAGTGCCGCTTTCCACTTATCTGCCATTACATCAAACGCGGTATCCCACGATACTGAAGTGAACTCACCTTCTTTATCGTACTGACCGTTCTTCATACGAAGCATTGGCGTTTGTAGACGATCTTTGCCGTACATGATTTTTGAAAGGAAGTAACCTTTGATACAGTTAAGACCTTTATTGACTGGTGCTTTAGGATCACCTTGAGTAGCAACAACGCGACCATTTTGGGTACCCACCAAAACAGAACAGCCAGTACCACAAAAACGACAAGGCGCTTTATCCCATTTAATTTTTGTTTCATCAGAACTAACAATTAAGTTAGTTGCTGAAGCGGGTAAGGTAATACCTGCAACAGCCGCGGCTGATGCGGCAGCATTTGCTTTAACAAATGCACGTCTTGTCATCTTCATGAGTTGCCCTCAGGTTGCGTCTCAAAGTGCTCAATTTGGTGATACACCAAAAAAGTGGTTAACACATTTTCTAAATTATTGATTTTATCTATGGTGTCGGTCACGTAGCCTTGGTTTGCTGTTTCAAGAACCACGATGATCTTCCCTTCTTCACTGTCGCCGGGAATTTCAGTATTCGGCATTGCTAAAATCTGTTGCTTTATCTCTTGTAAATATGCAGGTTTGACATGCACCACAAGGCTGGAAATATGAACTTCTTGTAAAGACATACAGACTCTCTTTTAAAACGAATTACTGGGTGTTTGCATCTACACGCGCGATGGTAATGGCTGAAACAGGACAACCAGAAACACAAGCACCACATCCGTTGCAATCATCACTAGACACCGTTGGCATCGCGACCTTTCCAACTTGAAGTTGAAATTGAATCGCTTGTGGTTCACACATGTCACCACAACTTCGGCATTCGATATTCTTCGATGCCATACACCCCTCATTGATGGTTGCAGTGATTGCCCACGGTTGTTCTGTTTGTGCTAAAAATAATGGTTCAGGACAAACATCGGCACACTGATAACAAAAAGTGCACTCTCCTTCGCCTTGGCTAAAATCCACTTGTGGAAAGCCACCATCACCTTTAACAAGGATGTTTGTTTCGCATGCTTTGATACAACGTTCACAGCGAGAACAAATATCCGTAAATTCAGCTTCATTTTTCAACCAAGGCAAACGCGGTAAGCTAGGTTGAGTTCGACGAGTAAATAATTGTCGTCGAGAACGATCCACCATCTTCACCTCTCGCTTTGGATCTAAATGACAAAAAAGAATAAAAAGTTGCAATATTAATATATATTCATGCAATTCATTGA
>NZ_SSMG01000194.1 GCF_009873615.1 Photobacterium lucens | reverse complement strand
TGCACGCAAAAAAAGTTTAAAAAAAAGGAAGACACTAAGCCTTCCTTTTTGCGCAATATAAAAAGATTAATCGCGGAAATTGTCGAATTGGAATGGTTGACCTAATTCTTGTTCACGTACAAGCGCCATTGTTGCTTGTAGATCGTCACGTTTCTTACCAGTCACACGTAGTTTGTCACCTTGGATAGAAACTTGAACTTTCAATTTCGCATCTTTAATGGCTTTAACTAGTTTCTTAGCGTTTGTACCTTCAACACCTTGCTTGAATTCGATGTTTTGAGATGCAGTTTTGCCAGAGAAAGTCACTGCTTTACGCTCAAGTGCGTTTGCGTCAACGCCACGTTTAGCTAGGTTATTACGTAAAATTGCAACAATTTGGTCTACTTGGAATTCAGACTCAGATGTGATTTTTACGATTTCTTTGTTTAATTCAATGCTTGATTCAACATTACGGAAGTCGAAACGCGTATCTAGTTCACGCTTTGAGTTATCTACCGCATTTTTGATTTCTACTGAATCTACTTCTGAAACAATATCAAAAGATGGCATGTTTATGGCCTCTTATCTTAAGTCTAGGGGAGTGATTCCCATCTACATATAACACGTATAGTATACCGTTTATTAAAAATAGGAGAAGATGATTTGCTTCTCCTAACGTTCGGTATATTAAAACATCAAATTGTTTTCATTGATATTTTAGCTTTGTGCCGATTTTACTGCATCCGCTAACATATCCAGCATCTTCACTGTATCGTTCCAATCAATACATGGATCGGTAATCGACTTACCGTACACCAAGTCATCAAGTTTGTTGTCGATAACTGCTTGATTGCCTTCTTCTATAAAGCTTTCAGCCATGATACCCGCAATAGATTGGCTACCATTTTTGATTTGCTCACAAATATCAGCAGCGACATCTAATTGGCGCTTGTGCTGTTTTTGACAGTTACCGTGACTGAAATCGACAATTAAACGTTGTGGTAAGTCAAATTCAGCCAGTGCATCACATGCATTGGCAATATCATCTGCGTGGTAATTTGGCATTTTGCCGCCACGTAAAATGATATGACCATACGGATTGCCTGATGTGCGATAAATGGTCATTTGGCCATTTTTGGCAGGAGAGCAGAAAAGGTGAGAAGCACGGGTTGCACGGATCGCATCAATCGCAATTTTAGTATTACCGTCAGTACCATTTTTGAAACCAACAGGGCAGGACAAAGCTGATGCCATTTCACGGTGGATCTGAGACTCTGTTGTACGGGCACCAATTGCACCCCAACTAATAAGATCAGCCAAGTATTGACCAGTGATCATATCGAGAAACTCAGTCGCTGTCGGTAAACCTAAAGCATTAATATCAACAAGCAACTTACGTGCTTTTTTCAAGCCAGCGGCTAAATCTAAACTGCCATCTAAATGAGGGTCGGATACTAAACCTTTCCAGCCAACAACAGTACGTGGCTTTTCGAAATAGGTACGCATCACAATTAGCAACTGGTCTTTATATGTTTCTTGTACAGCAACAAGGCGCTTCGCGTAATCAACAGCTGCATCGGTATCATGAATAGAACATGGACCGACAACGACAAGTAAGCGGGAATCTTTGCCCGTTAAAATTGCTTCGATTTGTTTACGAGCATGATCAACATGCGCAGCAATTTCATCTGTCATTGGTGATGTAGCTTCAATTTCAGCTGGAGTTGGCATCAAGCCCAAACTCACGGTGCGAAGTTCATCTGTTTTCATTGGCATAATATGTTTGCCTACCTTGGGTATATCTGTAATAACCTCGGTAAGATAGCCCAAAAATCGATTTTAATAAACCAAACTTGTGATATAGCGTAGGTTTTAGTTGCGATCGTAACAAGATTTTACAACCGCTGATGATTTTCTCATCAAGAATACGATGAGATGAAAACTGTGATGGATATGAATGAGTTATGCTTTATTTCTTGCCTCTCAATTCAACACAAAGTAAGGTCGATAAACAGTAATCGTGTTTAACCGCTCAAATTGTATGAGCAATGTTAAGCGCTTTTCTCATTAACAAGGAAGTATTGGTGCTTTATGACAACTGAAAATGAATTAACGTTAACAGCGCTGTTAACGTCATCAGTGCAGCTGACTGGGCTAGAAAGCGGGGAGATTGGTTTGGTATCACTCGACGATCTGATTGCGCATAACATGGGGATTCACCCTTGTGCTGTCACAAAGCCAGAATCATTATCGCCACAAGCGAAACTCGCTTTTCTTGAGGCAATTGACGCTTCAGACGATCAAACACCATTAGCTGAGTTATTCGTTGCTAAACTTAGCCAGCTATTAATTGAAGCCGCTGCGAAACAAGGCGATGCGCCATTAAAAGTGCGTTTAACCAGTGATGATTCATATGCGCGTAGTCACCTGCTAGGGGCTGAAGTTGAAGCGGAAGAGATTAACCCAGTGATGGGGCTTCGTGGCGCTTCACGTTTAGGTCATGCTGATTTTCGTAAATCCTTTGAATTAGAGTGTGAAGCGATTAAACGTGCCCGATTAGATGCGAAAAATATCGAACTAGTTGTGCCGTTTGTGCGTACCTTTAGTGAAGCAGCGACTGTGATTGATTTGCTAGCAGAGCAGGGGTTATGTCGTGGTGCGGATGGACTTAAAGTCTCTATGATGTGTAGCGTTCCTGCTAATGCATTGCTTGCTGAAACCTTCTTACAATATTTCGATGGTTTTGTTATTGATATTGAGCAGTTAGCGCAATTCACATTAGGCTTAGATATTGATAATACATCATTACACTACATGCCTGATGCGCAAAATGAAGCATTATTGCAGTTGGTGAAAATGTTATTGAATGCGGTGGAAAGCTCACATAAACCTTGTTTGGTTTACAGTCGTTTTATTGAAGATGCCCCACGTTTACGTGCTTGGCTACAAGATCAAGGCGTGAGCCAAGTGATCAGCTAGATCTTGATTTAAAAATGATTGATACAAAAACGGCATGATGTTGTTCATTTAACTGAATACATCATGCCGCTTTTATTGGTGTTTTAGCTCTTGATTAACCTTGCTCTTTCATTGCAGAGACCACAGATGGATCATTAATGAGGTTAAACAGCATGCTTTTCGCTGAAGCACGTTGTGCATCGGATAATACTTTTTTCGGGTTATCACGGTGTAGCGTGATAATGCTTTTCACAAACTTGCTATTCGTGCCTGATAGTTCGTAAACATAGCGTAACGTATCAAGCAGCTCTTTTTGTGGCAGGCTATATACCGCCATTTCACAACTTAACCCATCCATTGCAAGGAAGTTATTCACTTTCTCTCTTAATTCAGCATCAAACTTTGCTTTGGCTTCATAGCCATCAATTAAAGCTTGTACTCTATCGGCGATGGCTACAGGTACTTCCATTGTTTTTGTTTTTTGAGTCATTGCAGATTCTCCCGAGATGGCTGTCATGTTTATAAATCAGTAACCAATACATTAACGATATAATGCTTCAATTACAAAGACGATAAAGCTTTATGTTTCGTCTTTTGGATAAGTTGTAGTTGAACAATCAATTCATCTAAGCGATAGACTAACTGTCTGGTTAACCATAGATAACCATAAGGCCCTAATAAAATCGAGTCTTTGGGTTGTGGAATTTGTAACGCCATTTCTTTAAGTTGATGAACATCTGGTAGATCTAACGTTGTCTCATTGTGATCGGCGAGTTGATTTAAAATTTGTACGATTTGCTGCTGGTAAGCTTTAAGCCCTGTTTGTGCTAACAATTGGCGACGACCAATATCAGAGCTCCAATGGGTTTCTATTAACTGTTCAATCAAACTGATCATCGAGCTTTGAATCGTTACAATGGCTTTATAGTGACCTGCGGATTTCTTATTTTCTTTTTGCACATTGGGCAGCAAACTCACCATTTGAATTTGACGTTCATTTACCTGTGATTTAATACGAGCCAAAATTTTAATGCTTGGAATATGAGCAGAAGCATGCGCTTGGTATAGCTGACGTAAATCATGCAGATTATTATTAAACAGTTGATCCCATTGATATAGAGCTCGAATTGGGAACAGCATGGAAAATGCCATAGCGATCAAGCTACCAATAATAATGTTGGTGACTCGCCACATCGCTACAGAGACTTCTTGCTCGCTGTTACCTTGGTACGCCACGATGATCAGCGTCATCACCGCTAAGAAAAAGATGTAAGTATTTTTTCCGTGAGATTTCATGGACAGTAAAAAAGACCATACAAGAATCCATACGGGGACAAAATCTGTCAAACTTTGAGGAAAAAATACCGTTACTAAACCTAATGTTGCGCCAAGCAGTGTACCGCCAACACGTTGGAAACCTTTTTGTTTGATCACGCCAGCATAAGGCTGCATTAATACTACAGCGACTGTGACAGGTCCCCACATTGAATGAGGAACGGGGACGAAAGTGTAAAACACAAGGCTAAAAGCGATCGCAAGTGTGACACGAAGAGCGTGTGCAAACTGCGCGTGGGTAAGCAGTAAAAGTTTTAACCGTGAATACATAACGTGCCGTATAAGTGGATGATAACGTGACGTAATTATGCGACTTAAATCACACTTCATCCACCAATTTATTGGCTATAGGTATCGAAATATTAAGGAAATCGTCAGATATGTGATGACACACCTTTGAAAACTTATCGGCAGATCAGCTTTCTTGGGATCACTTCGACGCCTTGTTGATAATCTCCTTTAATTGCCGATAAAGCGAGCTGTAACGCACAATCAGCGATAAGATCAAACTGTTGCGGTAATGATTGAATCTTATTAGGTAAAAAATCTAATAATCGGTTATCACCAAAGGTGGCTAAATAAGTTTTTGCCATTATTTCTGGGTGCTTAAGTAAGCAATCCAGAATCCCTTCAAAAAGTGTATAAGAAGTAGCAAGCACAGCTTGTGGGAAAACACCGTCTTGAATCCATTGCTCAGCTATTTGCGCTCCATGTTGCTGGCTAAATTGTTCGCCATAACGGATCTGTACTTGGTTATCTTTATTACTATCCGTTAATGCAGAATGGAAACCTTGTTCACGCTCTTTGGATACTCCAAGATCCGGTACTGCGCCAATTAAACCAATTGATGAAATAGGCTGGGAGAGTAGGGCTTTAGTGAGTGCGTAAGCGCCTTCAAGATCCTCGCTGATCACCGAGGCAAAATATTCATCATCTAAAGCACGGTCAATCGCAATAACGGGTGTACCTTTAGCTTGGACTTGTCGGTAGAAATCATTGTCTGCTGGCAGTGAGCTTGCCACGATCAGTGCATCAAGTTTGCGACTGAGTAAGATCGTTGCCACATTCACTTCTGTATCAGGATCGTCATCAGTACAGGAAATAATCACTTGGTAACCCGCTTTACGGGCATTGAGCTCCAATAATTTAGCAATTTTGGCATAACTGCTGTTTTCAAGATCTGGAATGATCAAGCCTAAAGATTGGCTACTGCCGGCACGAAGAGAAGAGGCGGCGTGGTTAGGGCGATAGTTGTGGGCATTAACGACAGCCAGCACTTTTTGCTGTGTTTTTTCGCTAATACGATATTGCTCAGCCTTACCATTGATAATGTAACTTGCTGTGGTTCTTGAGACGCCTGCAAGTTTTGCGATTTCGTTTAATGTCATTAGTTAATCATTCTATTTAAGCACTGAAATTTGATGCACTACGCCACAAAGTACCCATTTATAGCGTTAACCTATATTCATTAATTGCGATTTGAAGCCAATTTGTGCGCTTCATCATAGATCCAGAGATTACCTCGTTAGGATCAATTGCAATATTAGCTGAAACGATTCAGTATGCAAGCTGAAAGGTTTCAGTAGAGTGTAAAAGCAAATGTAGCTGAATGATTGTACTGAAACTTTTAATTTTACTAGTTGCTGAAACGATTCAGCTTTCAGCTGCGAGTCAGCAGAATAATTAAGCAAAGATTCGATAAGCTCGGAGAAAAAGATGCTGTCATTAACTCAACATGATATTGCTTTGCGAAAATCGGCAAACAATAAACAAGATGCAATTAAAGCACTTGCTGCAGATCTAGAGTCCGAAGGGCTAGTACGCACTGGTTATGTGAATGGGATGCTAACCCGTGAATCGCAAAATTCGACTTACCTAGGCAATGGTATTGCGATCCCTCATGGCACAACAGATACCCGTGAATTGGTGAATAAAACCGGGGTAAAAGTTCATCAATACCCACAAGGTGTCGATTGGGGTAATGGTCAAACCGTCTATCTTGCAATTGGTATCGCCGCTAAATCTGATGAACACCTATCGATTCTAAAGCAATTAACCAAAGTGCTTTCTGCTGATGGTATTGAAGAGAAGCTAAAACATTGTGATAGCGCAGATCAGGTAATTGCCATTTTAATGGGTGCTGAGCAATCAGAAGCAGAATGTAATAGTCAGTTAATCTTAAAAGATTTTCCGGTAGGCGATGTATTGCAGTTAAGTGCTGTTGCCGCGGGTTTAATAAAGCAGCAAGGCTTTGCTGACAAGCAGATGGTAGCTGATGTTATTAGTAAAGAGCCAAATTACCTAGGTCAGGGCTTATGGCTAATAAGCAGTGATCAACAGGTTGAACGCACAGCTATTGCGCTTGTTACGCCTGCACAAGCGTTTGAATATCAATCTCAGCCGGTAAAAGGTTTGATTGTTATTGCTGCTGCAAATAACAGTTATGTTGCAAATATCGAGCTTCTTACGTCGCTGATCTTTAACAATAAAGTTGAGACATTTCTTGCTTCAAGTGCAGAGCAAATGTGTAACGCACTAACCCAAGTACAACTGGATGGTAACACCGCTGTTTTCACGATTAAAAATCCACACGGTTTACACGCACGTCCCGGGGCAATGTTAGTGAATACAACCAAGCAATTTGATGCTGATATTCAAGTATTAAACTTATCGAACCAAGGTAAATCCGTGAACGCTAAAAGTTTGATGAAAGTGATTGGTCTTGGTGTGAAATGTGGAAATGAACTGCAATTTACCGCAAGTGGTAGTGATGCAGAAGAGGCACTAGCAGCAATTGGTCAAGCTATTGCTGATGGCTTAGGTGAGAAACTGTAAGGCTTACAAAATGATGAAAAATACAATGAATAATCATGCAGTTAAAGTTGTCACCGTGACATTAAACCCTGCTTTAGATCTGACTGGTCATTTATCAACACTCACAGCAGGTACAGTTAATGTGGTTGATCAAGGCTCGCTTCATCCGGCGGGAAAAGGCGTCAACGTTGCTAAGGTACTGGCTGAATTAGGCGCTGAGGTAACAGTGACAGGGTTACTTGGTGCAGATAATCAAGAAGGTTTTTGTCAGCTATTTGAACAAATTGGTGTTACCGATAAGTTTGTTCGCGTGGCGGGTGCGACAAGAATCAACGTTAAGTTAGTTGAACAAGACGGGCGTGTAAGTGATATCAACTTCCCGGGTGTTAGCGTAACGCGTGGTGATATTGCGCAGTTTGAAGCAACCTTATTTGAGCTAGCTGAGAGTCACGATGTCTTTGTACTTGCAGGCAGCCTACCGCGCGGTATTTCACCACAGCAATGTGCGTTATGGATCGAAAAACTGCAACAACTTGGTAAACAAGTATTGTTTGACAGCAGTAAAGCGGCGTTTGAAGTCGGACTTGAAGCTAAACCTTGGCTGGTTAAACCAAATGATGAAGAGCTAGCTGAGTGGGCGAAACGTGAATTAGTGTCTGAAAGTGACATCATCGAAGTTGCGGAGCAATTATCTAATAAACATATCGATAATGTTGTTGTGTCATTGGGTGCTAACGGTGTGATGTGGCGAGACAGTGAAGGTTGGCTACGTGCTAAACCGCCAAAAATGACCGTAGTGAGCACTGTTGGTGCGGGCGATACATTAGTTGCTGGAATGTGTTGGGGACATCTAAACGGTTGGAATAAAGCAAAAAGCTTAAGTTTTGCCACTGCGCTTTCTGCCTACGCTGTTACCCAAGTAGGTGTTGGTGTAGATGATTTTGCGGCTGTAAAAAACATAGAAGATAGCGTTCAACTTTCATAAGAGCGCAACAATAACGTCGACAGTGTAGGGATTGAACAGATGAAGATTAGTATCGTTACCGCATGTCCAAGTGGCATTGCAACAACATTGATAGTCGCTGGATTATTAGAAAAAGCCGCAGCAGAGCTAAAGTGGCAAGCTAATATTGAATGTCACACCACATTAAAGCCAACACAGTTATTAACTGAGCAACAAATTGAGCAATCAGACTGCATTGTGATTGCTGCCAATGCTGAGGTTGATGAGCAGCGTTTTGTGGGTAAGAAAGTCTACCGCAGTGATGTTGCAGCATGCATGGAAAACCCAACAGCATGGCTACAAGAGGCGGTTAATCAAGCGCAGGAATTGGTTGCTGAAAGTGTGGTAACAACACCTAATTCAAGCAAGAAAAAGATTGTGGCAATTACAGCGTGCCCAACAGGTGTTGCACATACCTTTATGGCTGCTGAAGCATTAGAAACAGAAGCTAAACGTCAGGGGTACGATGTTAAAGTTGAAACTCGTGGCTCTGTTGGGGCTAAAAACCAATTAACTGCAGAAGAAATTGAAGCTGCTGATTTGGTAATTATTGCCGCTGACATTGATGTGGATTTATCACGCTTTAATGGTAAGCCTCTTTATAAAACCAGTACGGGCTTGGCGCTGAAGAAAACAGCACAGGAAATTGATAACGCTTTTGCTCAAGCTGCGCCTTATCAACATAGCGTAAAAGAAACCACAGAGAAGAAAGAAGAGAAAACAGGTGTTTACAAACACCTAATGACAGGCGTTTCTTACATGCTGCCATTAGTGGTTGCTGGTGGTTTATCAATTGCGTTGTCATTTGTTTTCGGTATCGAAGCATTTAAAGAGCAGGGAACACTAGCAGCGGCATTAATGAAAATTGGTGGTGATTCAGCCTTTGCATTAATGGTGCCTGTTTTGGCTGGTTTTATTGCTTTCTCTATTGCTGATCGCCCTGGTTTAGCACCTGGTTTAATTGGCGGTATGTTAGCAAGTTCAACAGGGGCTGGCTTTTTAGGTGGTATCGTTGCAGGTTTCTTAGCAGGTTACAGTGCGAAATTCCTAGCGGAAAAAGTGAAATTACCGCAATCAATGGATGCCTTAAAACCTATCCTAATCATTCCACTCATTGCTAGCTTAATTACTGGCTTGGTAATGATTTATGTTGTCGGTGGTCCAGTATCTGCGGCGATGGAAGGGTTAACCCATTTCCTTAATACTATGGGATCTGCAAATGCGGTTTTATTGGGTATCATTCTTGGTTGTATGATGTGTTTCGACCTAGGTGGTCCTGTTAATAAAGCAGCTTATACATTTGGTGTTGGCTTATTAGCATCTCATACCTATGCGCCAATGGCAGCAGTAATGGCGGCGGGTATGGTGCCGGCTATGGGGATGGGGCTAGCTACTTTCCTTGCAAAACGTAAGTTCGCTGCAAGTGAAAATGAAGCAGGTAAAGCATCGTTTGTACTAGGTTTATGTTTTATCTCTGAAGGTGCTATTCCGTTTGCTGCACGGGACCCAATGCGTGTGATCCCATGCTGTATGTTAGGTGGTGCGTTAACAGGTGCATTATCTATGCTGTTCGGTGCGAAACTAATGGCACCACACGGCGGTTTATTTGTTCTGCTTATTCCAAATGCAATTACACCAGCGTTACTTTACTTAGTCGCTATCATTGCAGGTACGTTAGTCACAGGTATTTCTTATGCAATCCTGAAACGTCCAGAAGCAGAAAACAATTCATCACTTGTATCAGCGAAAGCTTAATCTTTTACTGACTCAAGCATAAACAAAAACGCCAGTATGCAGATAGTAAAAGCATACTGGCGTTTTTTTATAGGTTTAGAAAGCCGTTATTATTGCTGTGGCTTAGGCTTACGTGGTGCACGAGGTAAACCTGTTTCACGATCTGTAATAGGCTTACGGCGTTTAGGCTTGGTTGATTTAGGCTTATCACCACGAGGTGCATTGTTACGGCTACGATTATCACGACGTGGTTTACGGTCGTTATTTTCGCCTTCTGCATCATCGCGAGGTTTCGCTGGTTTCTTGAACTTTGGTTTGTAGTTCAAAATTGAAACTGGTACTTCTTTTTTAGGTTTAAAGCCTTCAACTTCTTTACGAACAATTAAGTGGCCTAATAGGCTCTCAATCATACATAGGTTTTTGAAGTTATCTTTTGATACAAATGAAATCGCTTCACCTGATGCACCAGCACGACCTGTACGGCCAATACGGTGAACATATTCTTCTGGTGGGAATGGTAAATCGTAGTTAACCACACGAGTTAATTGCTCAATATCAATACCACGTGATGCTACGCCAGTTGCAATTAAGTATTGCAGTTTGCCGTTTTTAAAATCTTCTAATAGCTGTGAACGTACGCCTTGGCTACGACCACTGTGGAAAGATTCTGCTTTAATACCGCGCTTTTCTAGCTGTGTTACTAACTTAGCCGCACCATGTTTGGTTTCAATGAAGATCAATGCTTGATCCCATTGTTGTTCTTGAATCAGGTGACTAAGTAATGACGATTTCATGTCTTTATCAACGGTCACTAACCATTGATCAATTTTAGGATCGGAAGAGGCATCTTTAGCGACTGAAATTTCAATCGGATTACGTACTGCTGTTTTTGCTAGGAAACGCACCTGATCAGATAAGGTTGCTGAGAACAGCATGTTTTGGCGATCAACTGGTAAGCGCTCAACGATCTTATTAATGTCTTCAATAAAGCCCATATCAAGCATACGGTCGGCTTCATCAAGCACTAAAATTTCAATAGCATCAAAGTGGATAGCACGTTGGGTATACATATCTAACAGACGACCCGGTGTTGCCACTAAAATATCAACACCTTCAATTAAGCGACGTTTTTGTGGTTCGTAGTCCACGCCACCGTACATCGCCATTGATTTAAGGTTTAAGTGTTTGCTGTATTGCTTAATGTTATCTTCTACTTGCACCGCCAATTCACGTGTAGGAGCAAGAATTAATGCACGTACACGCTTAGGGCGAACCTTAATGCCATCATCAAGCATTTGTAAGATTGGTAATACGAAACTCGCTGTTTTACCTGTACCTGTTTGCGCAGCAGCCATCAGGTTTTTACCTGTAAGAGCAACTGGAATGGCTTTTTCTTGAATAGGTGTAGGGGAGGTGTAACCCATTTCGGTTACGGCTTTAACGATAGAATCGCTTAATCCAAGCTTAGAGAATGGCATGTAGAGTCTCAAATAAATCATTAAACAGTTAATGTTATTACATTAACGCAGAAAATATCGGCGGAGTATATCACGCTTAACAATGGGCTGTATGTAGTCCAAGTTTACTGAAACAGTAGCACTATTGGCTGATGATATTGTTCCTTACTAAAGCACGACGCACATTATTACACAGTTTGCCAAAGCGTCTGATCTCATCAAATTGCGGAGTCACACCACGGGCAATGGCAGATTCCCAATAGGTTAAATCCGTATCAACTAACTCTAATAATTTCTTTGGGCAGCCCACGCATTTGTTATCAGGGCCACAGACAAAAGTACTTTCATCATAAAGGGGAAATTGTTGTTTGACTTGGCTAATGATGTCGAGCATTGCCGTTGTACGGTCGGGTTTTTTACACATGAGAGGAATAATGAATAAAGCAATATTCTAAAACAGCATAAATAAAATATCTATCGATAATCATCCTATACTAATGATGGGAATAAGA
>NZ_SSMG01000193.1 GCF_009873615.1 Photobacterium lucens | reverse complement strand
AATATCTAAAAACAGTAAGAAATGGTCGTAATTAACATTATTTAATTAGGGAATAGATGCTAAAGCAATTATGATGCAGGCTGTTAATTATTAGGCTTGCTCTTGTCGTCAATTGGAGATGATAGCTGGCACTTAGGCGCTATACATGACTCAACGAAATAAACCGACTTTCACCTTAGCTTTTCTGCATCCTCGTTATTGGGGAACACTATTATTGATTGGCTTAATGTATCTATTGAGTTGTCTTCCGTATTCTTGGCAAGTTGTGTTAGGTAAAAATATTGGTCGTTTAGCGATCAAATTAATGAAAAAACGTCGTCGTACCATTGAGCGTAATTTAGACCTTTGTTTTCCAGCGATGTCTGAAGAAGATAAACAAATTCTGATCAAAGAAAACATCGATAATACTGGGATGGCATTGTTTGAAACAGGAATGGCGTGGTTTTGGTCAGATGCCCGTGTAAATCGTCACGTTACCATTGTTGGACTTGAGCAGATGGAAGCCTTAGCCAAAGAAGGAAAAGGCGCATTAATGGTAGCGGTGCATTCTATGAATCTTGAATTAGGTGCGCGTGCATTTGGGATCAAAATGTCAGGGATGGGTGTGTATCGTCCTAACAATAACCCTTGTTTTGATTATTTCCAGTACTTAGGTCGTTCCCGTTCAAACCGCACTTTGATTGACCGTAAAGACGTAAAAGCCATGCTACACGCACTGCGTACAGGTGAGCGTGTATGGTATGCACCGGATCATGATTATGGTCGTCGACGCTCAACCTTTGCGCCCTTATTTGCGGTAGAGCAGGCTTGTACTACAACGGGTACCAGTTTGCTGGTGGATAATACCGATTGTGCGATTGTGCCTTTTACTATGGTGCGAGATGAAAAAGGGCATTACACCTTAACATTACGCAATCCTGTGGAAGGGTTTCCTAAAAATGATCCAGATGCGGCAGCGGTGTTTATCAATAAAATTGTTGAAGAGTCAATTATGGCTGCACCGAGTCAATATATGTGGCTTCATCGCCGCTTTAAAACGCGCCCTGAAGGACAAGCGTGTTTGTATCAAAATAGTTAAAACAAAAGCTGTAATTCATACAATTTATTCTATTTATGTTTAACTTAGCCCGTCACCGTACGGGCTTTTTCTTGCCTCTTTCGATACTTTTGACCTTATAAGTAAAGCTTAATGAAAGCTGTATGGTATAGATCGTCGTCACGGTTAGACTTGCAACGTATACGATACTCAACATAAAATACTGTTACTAACTGCTTAGAAATCCTATCAATATTATTAGAATTAACAACACTCTAAGCGGCTTTAAAATGTAACGGGATCATTTTTGCTATGAAAAAATTCACAGCGCCAACTTTTAAAAAAGAATTTTTACACCCTAAATACTGGCCTGTTTTATTACTAATGGGCGTAATGTATTTAATTAGCTGGCTGCCATATTTTATTCAGTTTCGCTTAGGCCAAGGTGTTGGTCGTTTAGCGATGCACTTTATGAAAAGTCGTCGTCAAACCATAGAGCGAAATCTTGAGTTGTGTTTCCCTGAAATGGAAGAGTCAGATCGTCAAGCGCTGATTAAACAAAATATCGATAACACAGGTTTAGCCTTGTTTGAAACGGGTATGGCATGGTTTTGGCCGAATCTACGTGTTGAACGTCATGTAACGGTTGAAGGCTTAGAGCATGTTTATAAACTGCAAGAGCAGGGTAAAGGTATTCTGTTAATTGCCATTCACTCTATGAATCTTGAGTTAGGCGCGCGTGCGTTTGGTATGCAAACACCGGGTGTAGGTGTATACCGTCCGAATAACAATCCATGTTTTGATTTTTTCCAGTTTAAAGGTCGGATTCGTTCAAATAAGCATATGCGCGATCGTAAAGATCTTAAGGGTATGTTCCGTGATTTAAAGAAAGGTGAAATGCTTTGGTATGCACCAGATCATGATTATGGCCGCGGTCGAAATTCAACATTTGCGCCATTATTTGCGGTAGAAAAAGCCTGTACAACAACAGGTACTAGTTTACTGGTAGATAGTACAGGTGCAGTGCCACTGCCTTTTGCGATGATCCGTAATAGTGATAGTGGACAATATACTTTGAAAATCTTCCCACCATTGGAAGCATTTCCGCATAAAGATTCAGATGCAGCAGCGGCTTATATTAATAAAGCGGTTGAACGTTCGATCTTAGAAGCACCATCACAATACATGTGGTTACATCGTCGTTTTAAAACACGTCCAGAAGGTGAACCTTCGTTATATAACTAATATTATGAACAAATAAAAAAGCCGAATATATTGATTATATTCGGCTTTTTTATTGATTAAACTACCTATTTTATAATTAGAAATCGTAAGTAATGCTCACTGTACTGTAGATTTCATCATTACTCTTATCACTTGCCACTTCGGTATTGTAGATATATTGGGTATCTATCATTAGTGCCACATTATCGATTAAACGGTTTTTAATATAGGCTTTAATATCGTATGTGGTATTTGCAATACCGTAGTCAATATTACTGTCAAAACCTGCAGAAAAGGTTGGAGTAAAATCTTTCTTTCCACGGATAAACGCATTGGCAATCACGTTTCCTTCTCTTTGGTTCGGATAATCAGGATCGGTACTTTGGCGTTTGCTCCAGCGGTAACCAGGACCACCACCAACCACTAACTTAGTCGTTTTTGTATCGTAAAATTTATAACCCAAACCAGTTGAAATAATGTATTCGCTACGATAAGTACCAAATTGATCATGGTTATAAGTATTACTTAAATACGTAAACGCATGTGGACCCATCGCATATTCATTATTGAGGTTAACTTGGTATTTGTTTACGCCGTCTTCTTCTTCCGTACTGTCGGTATAGTATGAACTGAGGGCTAATTTATTTGACCAGTTATTTTTGTTGTAACGTAGCTCTGTTGCAGAGTTAAGCGACATAGATGTTTTGGTGGTTTTTGAATAAATAAAACCCAGTTTTGCTGAACCATCAAATGCCGATTTTTCTTCTTCTGTTGTTGGTACATCCGTTGCAGCTAAAGCAGTGTGACACAAGATGCCTGTAAGCGGGAGTAAGAGGTATTGTTTCATTGTCTCGCAGCCAAAGTAAGAATTCGCTGAGCAATGTAGGGGAGCTTGGTTATTATAATGTCAGGATTTTGTGATAGCTGTGTACGAAATATAATATTAATGATTAATAGTTCAGGCTGGGATTTTTCAAGTGATTGATTAAGCGCTGATTTGCGTTATACAGCTGTTTAAACTTCTCACTATCGCCATTTTCTCGATCTGGATGCCATTTTAAGGCTAAACGTCGCCATTGCTTACGAACCTCTGGTAAGGAGGCAGTGTTTGGTAGTTCAAAGAGGGCAAAATCATCATCAATTGAAAGGTATTGAATAGTTTCTGATTCATTATTGATATGCTGTTGGTATCGCTTCCAAAAAGAGCGCAATAACGACTCGATTGCGTCTTCATCAGCATGGTAATTATGCCAATCTAAATAATATTCGCGCAATGGATCAGGTTTTTCTAAGTGGTGACTTTGATAAACAATATTAAGTAATTGAATATCCATAGCTTCAACTTGTAGCCATTGTTTGGGAAATAGCAAAATTTGCAATTGATAGAGGGCATTCATTAACAGGAAATTACGTTTAAAAAGATCTTTATTGCTATCAGCATCAAGAGTATCGAGCATCTTTTTATCACGTAATGTTTGGCTCAATGTGTGGATCATCCAGCCTTTGGGCTGGTGTTGCAGCAAAGACAAAATTGGCCAAATCAATGGATTCTCATGCTCAAGCTGGATATCTGCAGGCTGATGATTCATTGGCTATCCATTATCTAAGTGATTTATTTATGAATGACTTAAGATTAATGTAGCAAATTTTTTACAATAAACAGAGTACAGAAGTAGGAAAAAACAAAAAAGGCTAGCACATGGCTAGCCTTTTAACTCATTGTTTATTCTTTACATAAACAGAGAGTAGAAGATTGCAGAGATAGAAATCAGACCAATCACTGTTACAAAAACGTTGCTGATTGCGCCAGAGTATTTCTTCATTGCTGGTACTTTCTTGATTGCGTACATTGGCATAATAAATAGCAACATCGCAATAATAGGACCACCAAGGCTTTCAATCATACCTAGGATGCTTGGGTTTAGTGTTGCTACTGCCCAAGTTGTTACTAGCATGAAGATTGCAGTAAAGCGGTTAAGTGCCTTGTTTGAAATCTCTTTGTTCTTATCACGTGCAACTTTGATCACTAGACCATTTAGACCTTCACTTGCACCTAAGTAGTGACCAAGGAAAGACTTAGTAATAGCAATAATTGCAACAATAGGTGCTACGTAAGCAATAACTGGTGTATCGAAGTGGTTCGCTAGGTAAGTTAGGATCGATACGTTGTTCGCTTTTGCTTCTGCTAGGTTTTCAGGTGATAGACTGAATACACAGCTGAATACGAAGAACATTACAGTTAATACCATCATGATGTGCGCACGAGCAAGGATACGTGAACTTTGACGCTCTGCGTTTTCGCCGTACTCTTTTTGCGTTGCAACCGCAAATGATGAAATCACTGGTGAGTGGTTAAATGAGAACACCATTACCGGTAGAATTAACCATACCGCTAGCATTACAGCGTTCATGCCGCCATCTGCAGGGATCACATCGTGGAAAATGGCATCATTCCAGTAAGGAATAAGGTAAAGCGCCAGCATCAGTAGCACTGCCACGAATGGGAATACTAAGATACTCATTGCTTTAACAATAAGTTGCTCACCTAAACGTACGATTGCCATTAAGCCAAGGATCAATACTAGTGCAAGGATCGCACGTGCTGGCGGCTCAATACCAAGCTGGTTTAGCATGAAGCTTTCAACAGTGTTTGTTAATGCAACACTGTAAACCAACAGAATAGGGTAGATAGCAAAGAAATAAAGTAATGTGATCACTTTACCCATGCCTTTACCAAAGTGCTCTTCAACAACTTCAGTAATATCAGCACCCGGGTTAGAGCTTGATAGTACAAAACGTGTCATTGCACGGTGGGCAAAGAACGTCATAGGGAATGCTAGCACTGCCATTACGATTAATGGGATTAAGCCGCCAACACCCGCATTGATTGGTAGGAATAGTGTACCTGCACCTACGGCAGTACCGTATAGGCCAAGCATCCATAATGTGTCGCTTTTTTTCCACCCTAACTTTGTGCTTTGTGCTGAAGTCGTCGCTGTTGATTTTTGTGCGGTGCCCATAATGGACATCTCCTTTATAAGTATCGTGTTTAACTTTCAAAGGGCTGAGTTATTTGTTTCGTCCTTGGTCGCAAATGCGAAGAGCAACAGATAAAGCTTCAGTAATAGAAGTGGGAACGTGCGTGTTGATGGTGAAATACGATATTTAAATAAAATATGTATTGGGTGACAGGTCCGTCGTCAATCAGTGTTTCCTTGCTGACATCAAGCAAGTTGTATCAATCTCTGCTGTGAGTCTCTCTTATAATAACCTTGTAAATTGTGCCCCTATGGAAGAGCGCGCATTATAGGGGAAAAATTCGTGGTTCAACAATTTTTGCAGAGAAAAAAAATGCGTTTGCTTATAAAGCATACAAGAGGGTTAACGTCTTATTAATAACATTATTATGCGGTGAGAATGATGGGATTTTTATGTAATAAAACTGTATAAATTAGT